>NZ_NHPF01000109.1:0-58298 GCF_002252925.1 Halorubrum sp. Ea8 | reverse complement strand
GGGCATCAGCGTTTTCTACGCTGGTAGTATGCCTCTGGTCAAGAACATTTAGCCGTATGTATTTTGGCCGTGACCCATAATTGTCGACACGGTGATGCCCTCCATATTCGATCAACTGGACGATCATCCGGTCTCACTTGTGGCCGGATTTGTGACCGTCGCCGGAGTGTATGTACTCACTCCGGCAGTGTGGTACGTGGCACTGACCGCGGGGATGGTCGCGTCTGGCGTTCTTGAGTTCACGATTAAGGAGGTACCGCCCGATACCGACGAGTATGACCCGGAACAGTACCCGCTATGGGCAGCCGCGGATTCGGGAGACGTTCCGAGCGACAGTCACGACACCGGCTCTGCGGATGATGCGCTGTCAACACTACAAGAGCGATATACCAGCGGAGAGCTCAGCGATGCGGAATTTGAAGACACAGTCGAACGATTCCTCGAGTCCGACAGAGATGACGCGCCATCGCATCTGGAAGAGGATTCGGTCTTGGAAGAGTCGGAAAAGTAACAACTCTGGTGACGATATAGAGCCAGTCATCTGTCCTTTAAAACGAGACTAACTCTCAACTCTCACTAGCTCTCCGCCACACACGCCAGCCGATCAAAAATAGCCTTCAACGACGCTAACCACTCCGTTTCCAGTTTCGATCTTGGCACACTCATTCGGATCGCTGCCGAGAAGACAGTCTGCGCGGTCACCCACACCGTTATCCAGTCGGACGTCTACTCGGTAGACTGCGCGTTCGAGACGAGTCTGGATGCTGACGGTGTCTTGTGGACCGACAGAGACGGTCCGGGTGAACGCGGTTTCGCCGTTGTCGTCGGTGATTGTGATGTGAACATTGTGGGTACTATCGTCGTAATTCCTGAGGCCTAGACTCTCACCACTAACCCGACTTGTATCTGGGTTTCCTGAGTGGTCGGTTGTGCGATGCTCAGCGCGATAAGCCTGTTTTGCGGGCATGTATGGACGGTGGAAGTCCAGTCCGTAATAAGTTGAGTCACCGTTACGGAACGTGAAACACGGATTCTACTACTTCGCCGATCTGTGTCGACCCTGTCACTGACCCAGAAACATTGGACCCGGGTATATGCCACTTCAATACACTAGGGCAAACATTCGACTTGAGATAGAATCGTTCGGTAAGCAGTACTCGGGGGGCCTTTGGGGGGTTCGAGGGCTCTGTTGAAATCCTATTCTTCAGACATATTTTTGCGTGAGACAACCGGTTGATGAGAGCTGCGTATACACGCGGACTGATTAAGTGGAAGGCAGTTCAATCGTACTCTATGTCCGACACAAGCGGGGTAGCCCTGGTGGAAGAATGGCAAACAGGCGCGTTTCTTCTTGTCGGTAGCGTCGTTATCGGAGTCATTCTGGCCGGGATCGGTGGATCCGTCAGCGGACAGATCGCGGCGGTGGGTGGATTTATTCTCGGCCCAATAGTGGGATTTCTGGTATTGTCGTATCTTCTCTACGGGAAATAAACCTATACTGCTGAGCAAACCCGGGATTAGAAATGTCACTTAGAGAGGATTTCAACAGAGCCAAAGCGCTCGATATTGTGGGGCTCACCCTCGCGTACGATCTCACCTTCGAATCAATACAGGCCGCTGTGCCGGGATTCGAGAGTAGCTTCGTGAACTTCGGAACGGGTGGATCCAACGCGCAAACGTTCCGGTATGAGGGAGGCCCGTGACCGGCGTGGTTCTTCGCTCAGCGATTGGGTACGGTCGTCGTCGGGCTTGCTGTGACGCTGGTCGCGGCACTGCCGTTTAATTGGTTCCAAGCGACCGACGGGGTTGTGACAAAAGCACGTCAGCGTCTCCCCCTCGACGAGACTCCCCCTGAGACTGCGACACAGACAGCGTCCAATCCACAAACTCCAACAGACACGACTGATTCGGCTGTGTCCACTTCGGGCGTTGGTGATGATGTCACGATTCCTCCTGTTACCCGTCGTAATGCCGCCGGATTCCGACGCGTTCTCACAATGGAACTCCGACGCCTTCTCCGCGGGCAACCGCGCTGGTGGTACCTCGGTGCCGGTCTGTTGGTGCTTGTGCCAACTGGAATCGCCCTCACTGGTGGTGGCACCGAAGGGGCTGCCCGGGGGCTGCTCTCGCTGGTTGCGGTCTGGCCGCTCTTCGTCTGGTTACAAATCGGTTCACAGACCGCTCGCCATGGGATCCGCCCTCAAGTTCTCACATCTGACTACCCGGTTGGTCAACTCGTCGCCGAGTGGATTGCCGGCTGTTTAATCACCGCTGTCGTCGGAGCCGGAACGTTTGTAATCGCCGTGGCCACAGGAGGCCCCACCGCACTCATCGGAGTGACGGGGTCTTGTCATCTTCCCGCCGTCGCTCGCACTCGCTACCGGGTTATGGACTGGATCGCCTCGGCTGTTCGAAGCGTTGTATCTCGGAATTTGGTACGTCGGTCTGCTCAATGGCGGGTTCGTCGCTGACTTTGCCGGCGTCACCGCTCGGGGCACGTCGTTGGGAGTCCCAGTTGTCTTCGCCGCCGTCGGTGTTGGTCTTGTTGTTGTCGCCGCACAGACACGGCGGGTGTACACGAATCTAGGCTAGCTTCCTTCAAAAATTCGCCGCAAGTTATCTTGGGCTCCCCCCCTCTGATTACGAATGTTTTATTTTCTCTCACGCAACATCAGCAGCGCCCATAATCCCCAGGTCGTTGGCACAGAGAGCGCAAGCCCATTCAACGGCGAATACACCACCGTTCCAATAGCGAACGTCGCCACCAACCAAACCAGCAGCGCCAGCTCTTTCGATTGTATCTCCCCCAGCATCCCGGATAGATACTGATGCGTTTGATTCAAAATTGTACTGTCGCGTTTCAGCGCCGGAAACGCAGGTCCCTAGTCTACACGGCTAGTGTGGTGAGATCACATTCGCGGGTTTCGGCGTTTCTCACTGACTGCCGTTTCATTCTGACTCTCACGTGATCACAGAGAAACCGGCCACATATTAGCAGATCCACAGTTCGCCCGACTGATCCAGAAGCGTCGCGTTTCTCGTCCAGAGAACCAGCCATGGACTTATCTACTACGGAACGAACCGGCAGATATGGCCCTCCACCTCAGCCATGCGATCAGTGACGGACTTCGACGGACGCTCAGCAAAACCGGTGGGATACTGTTCATCGGATTGCTGATCGTTCAGATCGGTACTCAGGCAGCTGTTAATACGGCTGTCTCGTCGTACCTCCCAGCCGGTCTCACTACACAAGCAGGGTTGACTGCCGGGCTCGGACTTCCAGTCTCCGGGGCCGGCGCACTCGCCATTTTCGCCGCGCTCGTTATCCTCTCCGCGGCGTTCTTCGTCATAATCGCTCGCACGATGATCCAGCCACAAGACAAGATATCCACGATACCAGTCGACGCCACGCGGCGACTCGGCCGTACAACGCTCGCAATGCTGATCGGTGGGATCTTGGTCTCCGTTTCAGTATTCGTCGGAACCCTGTTTTTCATCCTCCCAGGACTGTTCCTAGCGACGTCTTTCCTGTTCATCGTGTTCACCATCGCCGTCGAGGACCGCGGTGTAATCGACGGGCTCAAGCGGAGCTGGGGACTCGCCAGCGGGTCCAGACTCAAACTCTTCGCCCTTGTCGTCCTGACGACGGTGTTCGGCGGTGTCATCGGGGGAATTGCACCCCTGCTTGACTACGGCGGCATCCCGGTCGCCAGCGAAGCGATCGTTGCCGTCGTCACTGCAGCCTTCTTAACCCCGTATTATGGCATTCTTGCGGCTTCGTACCTCCAGCTGCGAGACGAACAAAGGGGTGTGGACAGGAGGTCAACGGAACCAGCCGACGCCTCGGGAACCCCGGAGCTCTGACCGCCGGTTTCGCGAGGGGCTGTCTCTAGGGCTTTCTATTCCAGCGTTTCGATGGGTGTGCTGCTTCCCACGAGTTCGTGGACCGACGCCTGCGATCGGGTCGCAGCACAGTTTTGTTCTGAAAGCGGACAGCTCGTAGTCCATGACGACGATGACGATCCGGTCGTTGACCGTACATTTCTGCCGGAAGAGGTCCGCACGGTTGCCGCCGGCGATCCAGACAGGTGATCGCGAAAAGCCAACGTGATCGCTGTCGGCATGGACGCCGCGAGACACGATCGTCTCGTCTGGACGGACGATGACTTCCAACGCCCGTCGAGTGGCTTGCACGCCTCTATCTGGGGTTACCTCATCAACGGACCAACGACGGAGTTTCGAGTAGTCGCCCGAAAAGGTCCATTGGCCCTTCTGTTAGAGCGGCTCTGTTGAAATCCACAATCGGTGATATGCTCTTAGAGACGGGCAAAGTACAGAGCGCGAATCTGCCGCACGCTAATTCATACGAATACTACAATTATAAGAAAGCTTATCATAACGTATCACCTCTACTGTACGATTATGAATTCACGACGACGTGATAGTCACGCAAATAGCATGCGACGTGCTACCACGAGCAGACGGGCGTTACTCACAGCGAGCGGGGCCGTCGCAATCGGCGCGCTAAGTGGCTGTCTGAGTCAAGTCGCGTCGTCAATCACAAACACAGAGTCGTCGCCCGCGGCGGTGTTCGCAGGTGCGGATTGGAACGACGATGACACGGAAGTCACCTTCGAGATGGCACCGGAAGGCCCGCACGTGGCTCGGTTGACTCCAACGGTGGCCGGGCGAGTTGAGTTGGAAGGGTGGGTGACTTCGACCGCGCTCGCCGCGGCGAACTACAACAACTCTCGGAGTGACAAGTCAATTATCCGGGCTCCTGACGGGGATGGAGATGCCGATGCCGATGGCGTTGACGACGACGTTCGCGGTGAGGACTATAATACGCCCCGGAGTAATCGGAGTATCGCGGGACCCAGCGATATCATCGACGACGATATCGACGAAGACGACGAGACGTTCCGGCGCGTCTTCCGACTTGACGCACAGCTCCAAGAGGCGACGACTGCGGCTGCCACGGCGATTTCGAAGCGGAGTGCGCGGACGGGGCGGAATCCGGAAACGGAGAAAGAGATTACTGGGGTGTTGGGTGATATGGAAGCGGTGCTGGCCGAGATGCGGGCAGTGCTGGAGCGGTGTTCAGACGAGTCCTGTGTCGCGGCACTGGCGAACGTCGCAGATAGGGAGGCAGACGTTGTCCGAGCGCAGGAGTACGCTCAGGACGGCGAATGGGCGGCGTTCGGTCTTGACGGTGGTGGCGGGAACGACATCCTCGTCGGGGATTACTTGCTTCCACCAGTCGAGTTTGACTCATCCGGGTTGTTCGGTCCGGGAGAGCAGGCGGAGCTTTTCAGGTATCTTGAACAGAAGCCTGTTGTTGCGGAGCGGTTCGCTGTGTGTTTGCCCGATGCTGAGGTTCCGGGTGGAAACGGGAGTATCGAGGAAGCGGTGACGCCGGAGCGGCTCTTCGCCTACCTGACGGGTCGGTCTGATGGTGAGGGCCAACTCTACGCGTGGGGGTCAAATTCGGCTGGTTTGAGTGGTCCGGATGAGAGTGGTGATTGTGACGATGACGACTCCACTGTGTCCCCGGGTGCGGTATGCGGGGCAACGCCCCACTTCGTTGCGGAGATGACGGGGCCTGTGGCGACGGGCGGTGGACTCGTGGCTGAGCGCGCTGCTGACGGCCACGTTGTTGTGACGAACTCTCCACCGTCTGCTAAAGCTGGTACATCTGTTGTGGTGTGTCCGGTTGAGGGTGAGCCGTTCGAGCCGGAGGGGTTGGATGCGTGGGCAAAGAAAATGGATGACGTACCTGTGGAAATTACTCAGCAGGGTCGGTTGCTCAACCTGACAGTAGCGCAGGTAATGGTTCAGCCACCGGGTTGTCCGGAGCCGGTTCCAGCCCTCATGTACGTGGGTCGAGGGCTGAACGATGGGCAGCTCATCTACTCAGGTGGATGGATTATCGATGATGCTGCGTTGTACGAGAATTCGACGACGGTGTTGTCGATGGTGGGGGCAGCACAGGTGGTCCCGGTTGGACTCGACCGTCTCGGCGATCTCGACAGTGATGGGCTCGGTGATGGAGTGGCGCGAGCAGGGGTGAGTGAGCGGGCTCTGCGGGGCGCGCGGATTGAGTTGGGCGGAGTCGACAGAAGCGGCGACATCACTATCGAAGGGCTCGGTGGGAGGCTCCCGGGAATGACGTCCGGAGTCGATAGTGAAAAGGGGGAGACGTATCGGGTTGTGACGCACGTGGCGGTGGATGCGCCGGTGTTACACTTGGTGAACGCTTCGAGTGCGTCGGATGAGATAAAATTCAAGGCGGGGGCTGAGCTGTCGAAGAGCGTGAACTGACTGTCCGTGTTGTACCATACACTCTCGGTGGCGACCCGAGTTCTCGAACAGTATCGCTGTGCTGTATGTACTCTCTGTATACAGCACTCGAGTTCTACCAAACTCTGAGGATTTCGACAGAGGCCTCTTTCTACTACGAACGATACCACATAGGATTCCATTTTTTCAGAACAATCGTTGTAGCCGTTGCCACAGAAGAAGACACAGCCGATGAGAACGGCGACCAACACACCAAACGAAAGTTTCGCTACCGTTGGATCTTGCGTTGCGAAAATCTGGTTGAACCGGATATGTCGTTCAAGCGTCTGCCGGAGACTTCCACCCATTGGTACCCGGCGTCAGCGTTGAACTGACGTTACATCGGTGTGTTCCCCGAGGCGACCATCGTCGCTGATAGTCTGGCGGAGCTCCGAAAGGAACCTTTCCCCGTCAAGATCACTTCTGTCAAATATGACGGATCCACCCCAGGCGTGGTCGCCCATATACGTCCCGAGCGTTCCCCCAAGGGCATAAACAGGCTCTAACAGAACTGCAAGCGGATCTTGACCGACGAACGCCGGGAGCTCCGTTGTCGGGCCGTACTCGGCGTAGCTCTCGTGGAGGCGGTCAAGCCAGTCCGGGGGGTGGTAAAAGTCATCGCCCGTCCAGACAAGGCGGTCGTGGCTGGCGGCCTCCATCCCAGCGGCAATAGCATTTGCTTTCCCGGAACACCCAACGGGGTCGCCAGCAAGGACCAACCGAACGTTCTCGGGGAACGGCTCTCGGCCCGTAACCGGGTCGTCCTCGGTATCGTGGATGATGAGGAGTTCGTCTTCTGAATACAACTCTGCGGCGATATCGTCGCAGGCGGGGGTCCACGACACCGTTGGGAGGAGTATGCTCGTTGGCGTGTGCGTCTGTCCGTTCGACATCCGCACTCGAAACGTGAGCGCGGGTATGAATGGTAGTTTCCGATGGCTTCTCTGACTGAAGCCGGACAGAAAGCCCAGAACGGCACAAGCTATATTGACGAAACAAGAGATGGCATCCGTACAGTGTCCGGTGTGCGAGATCCCGAAGCGCTCGCGGATTTGCTTGGGGACGAGTGTACGCGCACGATTCTCGTCGAGACGAAGAAGGAACCGTGCTCGGCGGCGGAGCTCAGCGACTGCGCCGGGGTCTCGGAGCCGACGGTCTATCGCCGACTCGAACGACTCCGCGAGTACGATCTGGTTACCGAAGATATCCAGCCAGTCACCGACGGAAAAAACTACAAGCTCTACCGGACGGATCTTGACGGGATCGAACTCGATCTCAGCGAAGACGGCTTTGAGATTACGATTTCACGTCGGGAACGGATGGCAGACCGCTTCACGCAGTTCGTAGAGGGAAGCTAATATGCTCGATACACCGCTCCAATTGATTGATCTTGATACGCTACGAACCGTCCGTCAGCTGAGCGAGGTGATCCCGATGATCATCGGTTTGGGGATCGGTTACCTCGCTTACACGGCATACCGGCAGAATCAGAGCCGTCCGATGTTGTACATCGCGATCGGGTTCATACTAGTATTGTTCGTTCAGGCTCCGCTGGCCCTCATCTTCATTTACGTCTTGGAGCTTCCCACCCCGGTCCTCAATAGCCTCCTCCAAATCCCCGAGTTCACCGGTCTGGGACTGATCCTCTACGGGCTGTGGATGCCACGCCGAGACTAATGTCACGCCCGAGCCCATATACGACGGTAGGTTGACTTCAACCAGTGAAGCCAGGGAAATCAGCCTTTTTCCATGCGTCCATGCGTTCAGGTGTCGATGACCGAAGCAGACACCGACACCAACTTCGAACGAACCGCGTCGCGGTCGGGCGATGACGACCGGCGAACTAATTACGGTGGCATCACCGGACGCGTCGTCTCCGTGCTGTGGAATCGAACCGAGAATCGCCCCCGTGCACTCTGGCGGATCCTCGGAGTGGAAGTCGCCGCGCTCGTGGGGATTTTCGTGCTCCCGGGGCTGGCGCTCGCGGGCACCGAACTCCCGCCGTCGATGACCGGAGCCGCCTCAAACCTCATCGCTGCCCTCTCTGGACTCCTCGTGGCGGTTGGCGTCGCGAGGTACGTCGACCGGCGACCGTTGACCGACTACGGACTCGCGTTTGACCCGTCGTGGCTGAAGGACTTCGGCGCTGGCAGCGTCATCGCCCTGGCGGGGATGGCGGTAGCACTCCCCGTGAGTCTGCTTGCCGGGTGGGCGACCGTCTCCGAGGTGTTCTCGGGTGGCGCTGGCGCGAACGTGTTGCCGTTCGCCGCCGCATTCGGAGTGTGGACCATCCAGTGGATGTTTGTGGCCTTCTGGGAAGAGCTGGTCTATCGGGGCCTCATTCTGACGAGCGCCGTCGAAGGACTCCGGAGTCGGTGGCTGTCCGACCGTGGCGCGGTCGTGGCAGGAGTGGTGGCGTCCTCGCTGATATTCAGTCTCGGGCACTTCCCGGATACGCTGGGAAAGTTCGGATTTCGGGCGGCGTTAGGGCTCCTCCTCGGGGGCGCGTACGTGTGGACCGACTCGCTGGCGCTGCCGATCGGCCTCCATTTCCTGATCAACTTTGCGATAAACAACATCTACGGGCTAGCAAACTTCGGTGAGGCTGCGGGGGTTCTGCCGATGCTGATCCGGCCGACGTTCACCGGCCCGACACAGTTCGTCGGGGTGTACGGGGCAGTCAACGGCGCAGCCGTGCTCTGTGTCGCTGCGCTCACCGTCGGATACGTTGTCCTCCGGAACGGCGATCTTAGGTCGCGGCTGTCGTCAGCGTACATGCAGTGAGAGTGACCTGAGTACCTACGACGCATGACGCGGACATCGACGTGGAACGGTGACGCCGAGCGGCGGATTCACCGCCCACCCGAAAGGGTTCGACGCCGAGTTCATGGACAAGCCCCACCCTCAAAACGCCGAAGGCGTTTATCATGGGGTAGTTGACTAGTAAATGTGGATATCAAAATCAGGTTGATCGTTCGGAAGCGGATTGATATTCGCTGATAGCGCTTCCGATCAAAGTGAGGATAACAAAGAGGCCGGTCACGACAAGCAAGCCTCCCCACCCCGGTTTAGACAGCTGGTAGAGAAGCCAACCCATAATCACGTTCGCACTAGCTAATCCGAACGGATAGATCGCTCGTAATGGGTCCATCTTCTTGATCAGAGGCGTAATGAGATCGTGATGAGACTCCTCAAATTGGGATATATTCAATCCAGAGAGCGTATTCCAAGCAATTTGATGGGGACCCCGCGTCTTGAGACGCTTCCCTTCTGTGGTGTTTCCAACTGGATTAGAGGGACCGTCTGATCGAGATACGTCCCGTAGGTCCGGTTCGCATGCGCGGTGCACGTATCGGCGCCACCGATCGACTGGCATACTCGCATACGCGTATCCTGTTTTCCGCGCCACATATACACTGAGTACGTGTTACAGGCCGAGAAACCGGAAGATGCGGTCGTGGTCGCGATTTGCTCTTATCCGTACGGTTACTACTCCCAGCGAGAATTGTCACCCCACTCGTCGAGCGATCACCGAGACGGGCGGGGTGAATCGCCTCGGGGTCAAGCCCCGAGGCTTCCCGTTTCTACGACATAAAACGCGCCGGGGCGGGACTGAGAGCCTTGTCGACGGCGATTTGACCGTCCCGCTCGCGCGCTGGCTCCCGGAACCGAGGCGGTCAGCGGGTTGGCTGACGCGTCTGTATATCGGTGAACCGCTGTTTCAGGCTCTAAAACACTGGTGTTATTTATTTGTCTTTACCGCTGGGACTTCCGTTTGAGATGATCAACACCAGCAGACGAACCTTCCTAACGGGTGTCGGCGGACTGGCGCTGACGGGCGTCGGATCGACTGCTGACCGCGCGAAAGCCAGTTCACGCACGGTGGAGGCAGGTACGGTTCCTGAGACGGTGTCCCCCGAGATGAGCGATCTTGAGTCGGTTGTCGAAGAGACGCTGGCGTCGCAGCTCGGCGACGCTGCTCCCGGGGCGACAGTTGCGATTGTCAACGGCGACGATATCGCACTCGCAAAAGGATACGGCCACGCCGATGTCGAAACGGGGAGGCGTATGGATAAAAAAGAGACAGCCACCCGTATCGGATCGGTCTCGAAACTCGTGACGTGGACGGCAGTAATGCAGGGCGTACAGGATGGCGTCCTCGATTTGGATGCCGATGTTAACAGGTATCTTGAGGACTCCGCTGTCACTATCCCGGACACGTATTCCGACCCGGTGACGCTCCGTCATCTCGGAACCCACACTGCCGGGTTCAGCGTCGTTCCAAATCCTGGACTCGTTACGAACTCGAACGCACTCACCAGTCTGGAAACGGCGCTTGTCGAGGACCAACCGGACCGGATCCGCCCGCCAAGCGAAGCTGTCGCGTACTCCAACTGGGGCGCGACGCTGGCCGGTCACATCGTCGCTGAAGCATATGATACGACCTTCGAGGAGTACGTCCAATCAAACATCTGTGGTCCACTCGAGATGAACCACAGCACGTTTACACAGCCGGTTCCCGCTGACCACCCCGGCGACCTGGCTGCCCCACACGATTCGAGTGGCGACGAAATTACTCGGGCGGATCCGTTGTACATCAACTGGGGGCCGGCCGGGTCGATGAGTGCGACGGCACTCGATATGGCAGCGTTCATGCAAGCGCATCTCGGGTACGGGACCGACGCGATACTGAACAGCGAGACGATGGCAACGATGCACAGCCGACAATACGGACGTCACCCGGCGGTCAACGGACTGCGATACGGGTTCTTCGAGTACGGCCCTCCCAGTGGATCGTACATCGGTCATTCGGGCGGGACCGTCTACTACACTGCTTGGCTGGGGCTGCTCCCAGACCACGACGTCGGAGTGTTCATCGGGTTCAACGGTCTCGGAGACCCAGTCACTCCCGCCGCCGAGATCCTGACCGAATACGGCTTGTTCCCTGAAACCCCAACACCTGATCCAACCACGGCGCGAACGAGCCGCGAGCGCGCTGAGGCGGTAGCGGGTGAATACAAGTCTACGGCTACCGCTTTTGAAGACGACTGGCGTCAAGTGATTGGGCTGTTAAGCCGACTATCTGTCGACGCAACTGATGATGGTGGTCTCGTCACACAGACCATGGGAGGCGACGCCGTCGAGTGGGTCGAAACCGAGCCGTACGTCTATCGCGAACGTAATGGGGACGATGTCCTAGCGGTCGATGTTGCGGACGGGCGTGTCACGCAACTGCACCTTAACAGTCAACCGTCGACTACCTTCCTCCCGGTCACGATGCCTGACCAGCGCAAGGTCACGCTCGGAGCTGTCGGAGCCGCAGCCGGGGGATCCGCTCTTTCTCTCGTCGGGTGGGCGGGAATCAGCGGCTGGCGGCGTCTCAGTCGCTTCCGATCTGGTAGCGACGGCGGATCCACACCCGATGACGAGACGGCTCAACCAGACCGCAATAAGGAGGGATCGCAGTGACAACTCCACAGTCGCCGTCCAACTCCGGCGAGGCAACAAAAGAAGGACGCAGGGGCATCGCCCTCGGACAGCGGGTGCGGAACCCCGCGTGGCTTGGCCGGGCCTCAGCCGTCGGGTTCTGTGTCACAGTGCTTGTGTTCGCCGGGAGCTTCGTGTTCACACTCATGAACCTCGATCAGTTCGCACTCCTCATCGTACCGGCTTGGCTGCAAGCAGTGCTCGCACTCCCGTACGTCGTTGCGGTGTTCGCACTCGGGACTGTCGCCGGAGCGGTCTCAGGCTGGCGGCACTCACACTGGTCGCTAGCTGCGAGAATCCACCAAACAGTGCTCGCGGGGCTAGCGATTCTATTCGTCTGGCAACTAACCGTCCTCGGATTCTTACCGTGAGTGCCACAGTGCGTATACGCACCGACGCAGTCGACAATCCACTGGAATTACGGAGAATCAAGGAGAAAGCCTCGCGCTTCAGCGCGGGGATGAATCCGACAATTCTCTACAGCAACCACAAACTTCTGGTCGGGTGTTTTAACTGAGTGATTGTCGTACCAATAGTTATCCGAGGCGGTCTATCCGCCCACTTAATCGGACAATATCGGGATTCCCGACCACACACAGAAAGCACCCTTTCTGTTGGAGTGTTCGGGTACAGTAAGAAGTACCTCTGAATCCCATGCCGGGATAGGAGTAACGGCTGATTGGCACAGCCAGTAGCCGTCACCGGGACAGCTACAAACCGTAAACACCCCAAACCAGTGGTGCGGGGCCGTGGGAATCTTCGCCCTTCAGGGCGGAGAGGATGTCAAAGAAGTACGAGGCGGAAGCCCACGACTTTCGTCGTGGGAGAAAGTCGACATCCAAACGTCATGATAGATGAAATTCTAGAGTTTGCTATTGACATACTACTAGAGTTCATTCCAAACGCTGTCTGGAAGTTCTTACTCTTTCTAGCTGGGACCGCGACGGCGGCAGTCGGCTGGTCAATGATCAACAATTCAACGCAGGCGGGCGGTGCGCTGATCGTTGTCGGGGTGCTAATAGCAATCGGTTCGTTAGTTTCGCTATACCGCCAATGAGACCGTGCGCGAATCGAGGAACAGACTGTGCCGCTAATATTCGAGTCCGGATTCAACTGCTGTGTTGAAATTCTCAATCAGTGAAATGTTCTTTGAGGCGTGCTGAATACGTAGCGCGAGTCGAGCAGCGCGTTCTCTCCCAGTTCCTCCGGTGAGATCTCGTGGCACGGGAAAAGACCTTCCGCCGGAATCAACGCCTGTGGAGACTGCGCTCCCTGTGGATACGTCTGTATCTGCAGAGCGCGTCGTGGAAACAGGAAGCCCTACCCTCAAGGAACGAACGGCGTCAGCCGTGAGCGAGTAGGGGAGGGTAGTTCACAACCTCAGCGCATGCTGGACACTCAGCAAAAACACCGATATTCCCGTCTGCTCGTTCGTATTCAATACGTTTCCATGCCTGTGAGATCTCACGATTACAGGTAGGACAATGACCAAGCGAGGACGGATTATTGATCATAACGGAGAGGAGGAGAGCATGTGCCTCTGATTCCTCCAGCAGAAAATGATATTAAATATGGCGTATGAATGTGACGTCTGCGACAGTCCGACGATTACAACGCACCGTGATACGTTCACAAAAAGTGGAACGAACGAGGCCCGTGGCCGTCCTGCCACGCAAACGCGTAGAGACGGCGGCTTTCGACACGCCGGAGCCTGCGGCCGTCACTGCTTTCGCCCGTTGTGAGTGTCCACGTCGCGCCATCACCTCTGACCGAGTCGTCCTCAATTCGAAGTTCGAATGCCGGCTGCTCGAAGGCGTGGAGGCCGTCGTCGGTCGCAAGGACAACAACATCAGTTTCACCCACCGTTGCCGCCACGACGCCGCCGGCCGCCTCGACGACGGGCAGCGGGAAGCCTAAAGCGCCGCCGTCGGCCGGCGTCACGCCGAGGACGATCGTTTTCGGATCGAGGTCGTCCCGGTTCCACTCGCGCTCCGGGCCCTCGCCCCGCATCCCGCGGAGGCCGAACGCCTCGCGCTCTTCGTACGCCTCGTATCCGGAGGGGTCGTAGCCGCTCGCCGCGGCCGACCCCTCGGACTCCGGTTGGAGCACGGTCCCGTCCGGATACGCCTCGCGGAAGGCCGCGTAGGTGGTCATCGGCCCGGGTCGAACGCGGAGCACTTCGCCGGCGAGTTCGCCCGCGATACACTCACCGGTAGACTGCTTCCACTCCGAGTCGGTCTCGCGGTCGTACAACACGAGGTCGTCGTCGGCCAACTTCCCCGAGACGCCGAAGGTGAGCCCCCGGCCGCCGACGGTTACCTCGTACACGACCGCGCTGCCGCAGATCGGACACCACGTGATCGCGATCGGGTCCTCGCCGCCGTCGGCAGTCGGGACTACGTCGTTGACGACCTCGTGGTAGTTGAGGATCCGGATCGGGTAGGCGCGCGCTGGGGATGCCTCGTCGCCGGGCTCTACAATCAGTACCTCGTCGTCGGGGTCGCCGAAGTAGTCGTCACCGAAGGTCGGGTCGTCGATGCTCGGGATCGCGTCCTTCGGGAGGACTGAAATCACGTTCATCGCCGACTCGCTCGAGTCGTTCACTGGTCCTCCGGAGCGGTGAGGTGTTCTCGCCCCCAGTCACGCATGGCGATGATCACGGGTTCGAGCGACCGCCCGCGGTCGGTCAGCGAGTACTCCACGCGGAACGGCTTCTCGCTGATGACGGTCCGGTCGATGAACCCGTGTTCTTCGAGGTCTTCGAGGACGTCCGACTGGACCTTCCCTGAGATCCCGTCGACCTCCTCTTTGAGTGCATTGAATCCCAGCGGCCCGTTCTCCAAGAGTCGGTGAATAACGACCGGATGCCACTTCTTACCGATCAGCGTCGCAGTCGTCGTGATCGGACACCAGTCGCTGCCCGCACACCACACCTCTAACGGCTCGATATCGGTACTCATACCGGATCCACGATCGCCACGAAAATAAAGGTACGTTTAGTAAGTAGGTGAGAAAATGATACCTGTCACGCCGACCGGTAACCCGGTTACCCGTCCGTTCGCGCGAACTTTTCAATTACCCATTCATATTAGGTTACTGTAGGTAACTATGAGCGAACTCGAAATGGACGCCGACAGCACGGCCGTCCTGATCACCGACCCGCAGATCGACTTCCTGAAGCCCGAGAGCGTGGTGTGGGACAAGGTCGGCGAGACCGTCGAGGAGAACGCCGTCGTCGACAAGCTCCGCCGACTTCGTTCCCGAGCTCGAACCGGACGACAACACGTTCGTCCTCACGCCGCACGAGCAGCTCTCCGGGTTCTGGAGCAACGACACGCAGATCCAGCTCCGTCAGCGCGGTATCGACACGATCGTGCTCGTGGGGATGAGTGCGAATCTCTGCGTAGAGTCGCACCTGCGGGACGTCGTCGAGAACGGCTTCGAGGTGCCGACCGTGACCGACGCCACGGCGGCCGCCGGCGAACAGGCGCTTCAGGCGGCGCTCACGAACGACGGGTTCATCGCCCACGAGACCGCCGAGACCGACGACGTCGTCGAGCGGTTGGCGGCGGCAGAGTAGGACCGGCGTCGTAGGGGAACCCGGCTACGCGGCGTCTTTCCACGTATGAATCGTCTGTGGTCGACAGACGGCTGATCGATGCGACTCCTCACGAGGTAGCGCGGTCGAGCCACACAACCGGTACACTTCTTTACAGGCGGTCAATAATCGAACGTATGGACCGACCGTCTCCGAGCGACAGTCTCGCGTTTAAATCCGAGGGCGTCGCGATAGCGGTCGTCGC
Source organism: Halorubrum sp. Ea8 (assembly GCF_002252925.1). Lineage (NCBI taxonomy): Archaea > Methanobacteriati > Methanobacteriota > Halobacteria > Halobacteriales > Haloferacaceae > Halorubrum > Halorubrum sp. Ea8. The sequence goes on along the minus strand of NZ_NHPF01000109.1, from coordinate 42,669 downwards.
GTTCGCGCTGACGCGGGGGACGGTCGCCGACCTGTTGGTGACGGAGAGGAGATTCGCGACGGAGGTGAGCGCGGTACTGGTGTTAGCGGTCGGATTCGGCGTCGTCCTGTACGGGATCAACCTCGCGGTCAGCGCCCGGGACCGGACGTACACCCGGACCGTCCTCGGCTGGTTCCTCGGCGGCGCCGCGGCGGTCGGACTCGTGCTCGGACCGTTGCTGATCGCGGCGTCACCGGGGGACGCCACTGCGACAGCTGCCGCCGTCGGGATCGTCGGCGGCGGCGCGGGATTGCTCGTCGGGATCCGCGGCGCGGAGGCGGACCGACGGCAGGCCACCGTAGACCGGCAAATCGAACAGGCGCGGCTCCTCAATCGGATCCTCAGACACGAGGTTCGGAACTCCGTCACGATCCTCCGGGGCCACTCGGAGATTCTGTTCGAGGAGCGCGAAGAGACCGCCGACCGGAGCAAGACGGCGATCACCGACGCGATCACGCGGATCGAACGGGCAGTAGACGAGACGCGGTTCCTCACCGTCGGCACAGTCGACGGCGGCAGCGCGCTGGGGCCGGTCCGGCTCGACGAGGCGATCCGGAGACACGCTGAGCGCACGGGTCGCGACGAGTCGGCGGTGTCGGTCCCGTCGGTGACGATCAGAGCGGACCGATACGTTGACCGCCTGCTCGACGAACTCGCGGCGCTCCCCGACTGGGCGGACTCGGGCGCCGATCCCTTCGCGATCGACGTCGGGGACCGGTACGTCGAGTTGTCCGTCACGGCCCCCAGAGCGTGGCTCAGCGCTCGGGAACGGGAAGTGCTCGTCGAGGGAATCCCCGAACAGGAGCGGAACGACGTGGACTACGGCGTCCCGGTCGTCCGGCTCCTCGTCGCGAGATACGGCGGGGATATCGGCGTCGACGACACCGGCGAGGCGGCTACCCTCCGGGTGCGGCTCCCGCGAACCGACCGAACCGGCACGGCGGGCGACACGCCGGGACTCGCGAGCGGGACGCTGTGGCGGACGCTCGGCATCGGGCTGGCGGCCGGTGTCGCGATGGGCGCGTTCTTTCAGGCGACGACCGGAACACTGCCGGTGATCGGCGCGCTGTACGGAGCGTCCGTCTCGTCGGTGGGGTGGGTCGCGCACCTGTTCCACAGCGCCGTGTTCGCGACCGTGTTCACCGTTGTCCGCTCCGAGATACCCGGCAGGCTGCTCGGTGAGTCCGTCGGGGCCAGCGTCGCCGCGGGGGTCGCGTACGGGCTCTTCCTGTGGTTCGTCTTGGCGGGAGTGGTCATGAGCCTCTGGTTGAACGCCGTGGGAGTCGCGACGCCGCTCCCGAATCTCGGCCAGGCCTCGTTCGTCGGTCACCTCCTCTGGGGCGGACTCGTCGGTGCGCTCTCGACGACGCTTCCGCCGCTTCCAGACCGGCAGACGATCCGGGACCGAGTGTTGGCAGCCATCGGTCGATGACGGGTTGATCACCACTCGACGGTCGAGCGCTTTCTCGGTTCGGACGAACCGTCCGTGCGCTCTCGACGCACGATCTGAACGCTGTTTACATCCGTTGACCCTGATTTATTGTATGACACTGATTCACAGACAAACCCTGCTCGGCGCCCTCGGGGTCGGGATATCGTCGGTCTCGCGGTGTCTCGGATCCTCCGACGCCGGCGCCGAATCTGGGTCGATTGACGACGGCTCTGACGGATCGAGCGGTTCGGCTGCCGAGGGGCCGCCGACGGTCGAGCGGTCGCTCCCGGCGGCGGCGAAGTCGAATCCCGCGACGCCATTGGCGGCGCCTGCGACCGCGACGACGACGGCGATCGTCGCCGTCAGTTCGATCGAGAGCGCGAGCGTCATACCGCTGCGAAGCGGCGAATGGTCGTAGACGGCTGCTACGTGTGCGGGGCGGAAGCACTGTCTGGCGGGCGGCTCGAGCCCATCGACTTGATCGGACAACCTGACCCGGACCACGGCGTGTGCGATCACACCACACTATCGGCCGGGGCTCATGCCATCCCGACGCCGACTGACACGTATGCTCCGAACCGGACAGACGGCGCCGACGTTCGAACTTCCGGGTGCGGGCGGCGGACGGATCGACACCCATAGCCTGGCCGAATACACCGACAACGGGTGGGCGGTCGTATTGGTGTTTTATCCGTTCGACTTCCATCCGGTCTGTACGACACAGATGTGTACGCTGCGGGACAGTGAGGCGCTGTCGCTGCTGGAGAACACCGTCGTCCTCGGTATCTCGACCGACAGCGTCTACAGCCACCGCGCGTTCGCGGAGAAACACCGGATCGATTTCCCGCTGATCTCGAACAGCGACGGCCGTGTCGCCGAGGCGTACGGCGTGCGCGCCGACGAGATAGACGACCACCGCGGGGTCGCGCGCTCGGCGGTCTTCGTGGTCGATCCCGACCGCACCGTCCAGTACGCGTGGCGAAGTGGGGAGACGGACGACGAGCCGGACCTCACGGCCGTCGAACACGCCGCGCAGTGTCACGGCGACGAGTGCGAACTGCCGGACGGGAAGTCGTATCTGTGAGCACTACCGACGACGACGATTACCGGCCGGTAACCCGGTTACCGATCCGTTCGCGCGCTTTTATTGGGTAGTCTCGTGTCTAGGTTACTAGAGGTAACCTGCGTCGGTTCGCCGGCGCGTGTCACACATCATGGTAAGCGTATTCACCGGACTGATCGCTGGACTGATCGCGACCGTCGTCATGACGATGTTCATGATGACGATGGGAGACGACTCGCCGCCGCCGACCGCCGCCCTCTGGGCGAAGTACGTCGGCGACGAGGGGCCCGAGTCGTACATGAAACAGGGCATGCTGCTCCACATGCTGTACGGGGTCGGCGCGGGGGCCGCCTTCGCGGTGGGCGCGACCGCCCTCGTGCTGGATGTCGGCGCGGGAGTCCTCGTCGGGAGCGTACTCTGGGGGCTCGCTTTCGGACTCGTCCTGATGGTCGGCGGGATGATGTTCTGGATGCGGATCGTCCTCGCGATGGAACCCGACCCGAAGACGATGGCTTCGTTCGGCTTCTTCCACGTCGTCTACGGGGTCGTGTTGGGTGCGGGAATCGCGCTGCTCCGGGTGTAAGGCGTGCGCACGAACACGAACGCGGACGGTCGTCGCCCGGGATGTCTGCGCGACGACCGCCCGGTGCGCAGGTGTACCGCGGCGGCCGGCTCGGCGGTCGGTCGCGGGATAGAAGCGGCCGTTCGACGCGCCGCGTTCTGGACGGCGATCGCGTTCCCGGCGGTCTACGTCTTCGGAGCGGTCGATCCCGTCGCGGCGGCACTGCCGGTCGGCTGGCTCCCGCTCGCGATCGCGACGCACCTGCTGTTGCTGTGGGTCGGCCACGGCGCGCACCACTCAGCGTGATCGATGGCGGACGCACTCGCACTGATGACCGGGATCGACCCGCTGCCGCTGCTCTCAGTAGTGTCGGTCGATCGAGTCCTCGATCACTGGTGGGTGTTCCCCGCGTCGGTGCTGTTCTCGATGGTCGCCATCGCGGCCGGCGTCTCGGGCGCGCTCTTTTTCAGCCCGTTCTTCCTGTTGGCCGTCGGGCTCGGTCCCGCGCAGGCGGTCGGCGCGGGCCTGATGACTGAAGTGTTCGGGATGGGGAACGGTCTCCGGTCGTACGTCAAGCAGGGCGTCGTCGACTACGCGACCGCGAAGTGGCTGTTGGTCGGCGCGCTGCCGGCGATCGTGATCGGCTCGTTCGCGGCACATTACGTCCCCGACACGCTGTTGCGCGGCGGGTTCGGCGTCGGGCTGTTCGTGCTCGGCGGGTTCCTGTTGTACTCCGACTCCCCGGAAGAGACCGAACCCGGCGAGCGCGAGGGCGAGTTCCTCGAAAAGAAGAACGCGGAGTGCGGTACCACCGTCGTCACCGCCAGCGGCGGCGAGCGGTTCGTCTACCCGACCTGCTGGCGCCCGCCGGGCGTCGCGCTCGCGGCGCTCGGCGGAGCGATCACGGGATTGATCAGTGCCGGCCTCCCCGAGATCGTGACGACCCAGCTCGTGGCGCGGTGTCGGATGCCGCCGCGGGTCGCCGTCGCCACGTCGGTGTTCGTGCTCGCGATCGCCGCGGTCGCCGGGGCCGCCGTCCACGCGCTGGCCGCGACGCCCGTCTGGTACGTGGTGGTCTGGTCGATCCCAGGGGTGCTTGTCGGCGGGACGATAGGTGCCCGCGCCGGAAAGTACGTCCCGAGCGGGCTCATGGAGCGCGGGCTCGGGATCGTCTTCGGGGTCGTCGGCGGGGTCGTCCTCGTGACCACATTCGGGGTCTGAGACCGTGGCCGGGTCGGCCTCCCGGAATCCCTCTCCGGCGCAATACACGGCCGCTGGAGGCCCCGGATCGCGGGTGACACGTCATCGCGTGACGAGTCGGCGTTCAGGACACACACTCCCGGGTGGGCCTCGCGGACGACCACCGTTTTTTAATCCCCGTTTCGAACGGCTACGCATGGACACGGCTACGTTCGTCGATCCGGACGGTCGCCCCGTGACGGCGGTCACAGCCGCAGAGATGCGGGCGGTCGACCGCGTTGCAGTCGAAGAGGTCGGTCTCGATCTACCCCGGATGATGGAACACGCCGGTCGAGGGCTCGCTGAGGCCGTTCTTGAGGTCCGATCGAGCAACCGGAGCGAACTCCCCGTCACGGTGCTCGCCGGCAACGGCGGGAACGGCGGCGGCGGGCTGGCGTGTGCTCGGCATCTTGCGAATCGGAACCTCTCCGTCCGAGTCGTTCTCGACCGAGCCCGGGCCGAAGTCGACGGCGTCACCGCGGAACAGCTCTCGATACTGGAAGCGATGGACGTGCCGGTCGAATGGGCCGACGGCGACTCCGGCCCCGACATCGACGCGGCGCTCGAGGGTGTCGTCATCGACGCGCTGATCGGCTACGGACTGACGGGCCAGCCCCGCGGCGCCACGGCAGAACTGATCGAGGCCGTTGGCAGCGCGTCGGAAGCGACCGTGTCGCTCGACGTCCCCTCCGGCACGAACGCGACGACGGGAGAGCGGCCGGGCGTCGCGGTCGAACCGGATCTCACGGCCACGCTCGCTCTGCCGAAGACGGGGGTCGCGGCGGTCGACGGCGACCTCCTGCTCGTCGATCTCTCGATTCCCTCGACCGCGTACGATCGCCTCGGGATCGGGTACACGAATCCGTTCGGAGAGGCGTTTTCCGTGCCGCTATCGAGGACGTGACGCCCGACACGCGGTACGATCCTATTCGTTCGCCATCTCGTACGCCAGGCGGTGCGGCATCAGCGCCAGCGTCCGGACGATCGCCGCGAGGGCGACGAAGATCCCGACGAGGACGTGCGCGACGCCGCCCAGCTTCAGCCAGAGCAGCACGGACGGGAAGGAGTGGATCGCCGCGAGCTGCGAGTTGAGCGCGGTTTCTCCCGCTCTGTCGGCGCCGCCACCGGCGAGGCTCCACCCCGTGTGGGTCGCGAAGTACTCCTCCAACAGCGGGTGGAACGCAGTGATCTCGAGGAAGAGCGCGAACCCGACAAGGAGGTAACCCACGACGGCGAACGCCGCGCCGATCTTGAGCATGCGCTTGATCCCGGCCATCGTCGATTCCATCTCCGCGGTCGTGAGCGGCTGCAACGCGGCCGCCTCGGTCTCGGCTGCCATGTCACTCCCGAAGCGACACCGGACATAAGCGTTGTCTGAGGGGCGCGTGACCGGGTTACGCCCATGTGATGTGGTCACAGGTCAGTCGGTCCCCGCCCATCGAGATCGGCCCTCGACAGGGGCGGTTACTTCCGGCTCACCGGAGGGTTATACGCCGCGAGACGGTGCGTACGGTCGTCAATGGCCCCAGTGATCGCCGACGCGAACCGCGGGACGTGCGACGACGAGAGAACGGACGCGGTGGGGGTGCGACGGACCCGATGAGCGCCGAGAGCGCACGCGACCCCAAACGGGTCGCGACGTGGAGCGACCTCGCGGATCGAGAGCCCTCACACGCCCGAGCCGCCGGCGTCGACCTCGTGGTCGTCCGGTACGACGACGAGGTGTCGGTGTTGTACGGCCGGTGCCTCCACCGCGGTGTACTCCTCGGCGACGGCCGCGTGGAGGGCGAAGACCTCATCTGTGGCGTCCACGGCTGGGACTACCGGTACGACACCGGGGTCAGCGAGTACGACAACTCCGAGCGGTTGGAGAAGTTCCCGGCGTGGATTGAGGCCGACGCCGACGACGAAGAGGCGGTGTTCGTCGACGCGGCGGCGGTCGCCGAGTGGGCGGAGGACCACCCGGAGCCGTACGACCTGCCGGACGGCACAGAGGAGGCGGACGACGTCGACGCCGCAGTGAACCCCGATTTCTACGGGGAGCCGAAGGCGGAGACGGAACCGTACACGCACTACATCCAGAAGCTCGCCCGGGAGGGGCCGGAGGGGATCGGCGAGCACGGGAGCGTCTCTGCGATGGGAGTCCCGCGGACAGAACTGCCGAGCTGGAACGACCTCCAGATCCTCACCGCCCAGCTCGACCGCACCCCTCTCGACGACGAGGCCCCGGTCGACTCGGAGTTGGTGATCGGTCCGAACGCGGAGAACCCGCTCGAACTGGAGATTCCAGTGTTCGTCAGCGACATGAGCTTCGGCGCGCTGAGCGAGGAGGCGAAGGTCGCCGTCTCGAAGGGCGCGGACGCCGCCGGGACGGGGATCTGCTCGGGAGAGGGCGGCATGCTCCCCGAGGAGCAGGCGGTCAACTCGCGGTACTTCTACGAGTACGCCACGGGGAAGTTCGGCTGGGACATCGAGAAGGTCGCGGACGTGCAGGCGTTCCATTTCAAGGCCGGACAGGGCGCGAAGACCGGTACCGGCGGCCACCTCCCGGGCGAGAAGGTCCAAGGGAAGATCGCGGAGGTCCGAGGTCTCGAACCGGGCACCGACGCGGTCAGCCCCGCGCGGTTCGACGATTTGGAGACGCCCGACGACTTCGCGGCGATGGCCGACCGCGTCCGCGAGGTCGGCGACGGGATCCCGGTCGGATTCAAACTCTCCGCGCAACACGTCGAGGACGACATCGACTTCGCGCTGGAAGCGGGGGCCGACTACCTAATCTTAGACGGGCGCGGCGGCGGAACGGGCGCCGCTCCGGACGTGTTCAAGAACAACATCTCGGTGCCGACGGTCGCGGCGATCCCGCGGGCGCGCCGCCACTCCTCGACGCGCGCGACGCGGACGACGTGACGCTGATCGCGACGGGTGGGCTCCGCACTGAGTCGGACTTCATCAAGGCGCTGGCGCTCGGCGCCGACGGCGTCGCTGTCGCGAACGCCGCGATGCAGGCGATCGGCTGTCTCGGCATGCGCGCGTGCGATTCGAACAACTGCCCGGTCGGGATCGCGAGCCAGAAGGAGAGCCTCCGGAGCCGACTCGTGATCGACTCGGCCGCGGAAGGGCTCGCGAACTACTTCGCCGCGACGGTCAAACTGATGAAAGTGATGGCCCGTGCCTGCGGCCACGACGCGCTGACCGAGTTCGAGCGCCGCGACCTGACGACGTGGAAGCGCGACGTCGCCGACCTCACCGGCGTCGAGTACGGGGGGGTGGGCGCGGAGGGACGTCGGCGGTGAGCGGTCGGCCCGGCCGAGGGAGTCGGCTCGGTGAAGAGTGTCGACTCAGTCGAGCGAGTCGGGTCGATAAAACGCCTCGGGGCCGTGGTCGTCTAGCCAAGTGAACGCGTAAAGCCGTCGCGCGGGTAGTCGTTCGAGCCGACGACCGTCCGCCGCGGCGCCCGTGGTCGGTTCCCACGTCGTCCCATCTCCGACGACGCCGTCGTCGGTCAACTCGAACTCGTGGCCGGGGTCCGCGTACGCGTGGATACCATCGTCCGTCGTGAAGGCGACGACGTCCCGGTCGCCGATCGTCGCTCGCACGACACCGCCGGCCGCGCGCACTCGGGAGAACGGGAAGCCGACCGCGTCCCCGTCGAATTCGACGCCCACCACGACCGCCTTCGGATCGATGTCCGCCGGGCCGTCCCACTCCCTGCGATCGGCCAAGCCACGGTGCGCGGCGAGACCGAACCCCTCGCCCGAGGCGTACTCCTCGTACGGCGACTCGGCGTAGTCGATCGGGGCGGGCTCGTCGTCGTCGCTCGCGGCTTCGCTCTCTCCGCCCGGCGGATCGAGGACGACGCCGTCCGGGTACGACTCGCGGAATTCCCGGACGGAAAGCATGGCCGCCAGCCGGACGGAGAGCGATTCGCCCTCGAACTCACCGGCGATACACTCGCCGGTGGACTGCTTCCACTCGCTTCCAGTCTCTCGATCGTACATCACGAGATCGTCGTCCGCGAGCTTCCCGGACACCCCGAACTCGAGGGTCCGCCCCGCGTGAGTCCGATCGTACACGATCCCGCTCCCGCAGAGGGGACACCACGTCACGGCGATCGGAACGCTGCCGGACGCCCTGTCGAGGGCGTCGTTGACAATCTCGTGGAACTGGAGGTACCGCACCGGATACGCTCGCGGCGGATCTGCGTCGGTCACGGCGATGACCGCGTCGTCGGCGTCTCCGTCGTACGAGTCGCCGAACCGAGGCTCGTCGACGCTCGGAATCGCGTCCCGCGGAAGGACTCGTCGGACGTTCACGTCGGTGACTGGCGTTCGCCTCCTATAATTCGGTCGTCCGCGGATTGGGTCCGCCACCGCACAGCGCCGCGCTGTTTATTCGATTGGCCCGGGACAGACGGGTATGAAACGCGTCCGCGTCGACAACGTGGAGAACTCGCTCCAGCCGGCCGCGGTGATGCGACCGCTCACCGAGGCGCTGGGGCTCACCGACCTCGCGGTCAACTACTACGAGCTCGAACCTGGCGACAGCTTCGCGTTCGCGTACCACAGCCACGAGGTACAAGAAGAGGCGTTCTACGTTATCTCGGGCACGGCCACGTTCGAAACGGACGACGGACCGGTCGAGGTGGGAAAAAACGAGATCGTGCGATTCGATCGCGAGGAGTTCCAGCGGGGGTGGAACCGCGGCGACGAACCAGTCCGCGCGCTCGCACTCGGCGCCCCGCTAGAGTACGGCGAGATGCCGCGGCTCCGATACTGTCCCGACTGCGACGCCGAGGCGGACACCGAGTTCGACCGCGTGACGGAGGCGGGCGAGGACGACAAAGCGTCGAGCCGCGAGGCCGTGATCGCCCGCTGCGTCGAGTGCGGCGCCGAGACGGGCCGCTGGTACCGTGGGTCGATGGACGGGGAGGTGCCGTGAGCCGATGACGCCGCCGAGGCTCCCGGAGCCAGTCGAGCGATTCCTCGCCGATAACCGGGTAGACCTCGTTTCGACCGCGGAGACCCTCCTGAGCCACGACACGGCCAACCCGCCCGGCCACACCGCGGCGTCGGTCTCGTGGATCGCGTCGCGGCTGGAGGCGGCCGGCGTCGACGTTGAGCGGATCGCAGTCGACCCGGAGAAGCCCAACCTCGTCGCGACGCTGCCCGGCACCTCCGACCGGACGCTGTGTTTCGTCGACCACATCGACACGGTCCCGTTCGACGGGACCGAGTGGTCACGCGACCCGCTCGGCGAGCGCGAGGGCGACCGGCTCTACGGCCGCGGCGCGACGGACATGAAGGGGGCCGTCGCCGCGATGCTCCAGGTCGCGCTCGCGTACGCGGAGTCCGACGCAGCACCGCCGGTTGACCTACAGTTCGCGTTCGTGAGCGACGAGGAGACCGGCGGCGACGCCGGCCTCCCGAGCGTCAGAGAGGCGATCGAGTTCGTGCCCGATGCCTGCGTCATTGGCGAGACCACCTCACGGAACGGACGCTGCGCGGTGTCGATCGCGGACCGCGGCGCCATCTGGCTGACGTTAGAGGCGACCGGCGGGGCCGCACACGGCTCGCGGCCGATGCTCGGTATCAACGCTATCGACCGACTGACGGCCGCGATCGACCGGCTCAAACGAGAGTTCGGGACGCGAGAGCTGGCCGTCGCCCCAGAGATGGCGCCGATCGTCGAGGAGTCGGTCGGCTTCCACGAGGGGGAAATCGATGCCGAGACCGTCCGCGACCTCTTCCGGTATCCGACGATTAACCTCGGCGTGATCGAGGGCGGCAGCGCGGTCAACGCCGTTCCGGCATCGGCGCGGGCGGAGGTCGACGTGCGGCTGACCGCGACCGTCGAGACCCGTGACGCGCTCGGGTCGATCCGGCGCTGTCTCGGCGGGATCGAGGGGATATCGATCGCGGACGTCTCGTGGAGCCGCGGGAGCTACGAGCCGATCGACTCGCCGCTGGTCGAAGCGAGTACAGCCGCGGCGGAGTCGGTCATCGAGAGGCGGATCTACCGCCGGAGCGCGACCGGCGGCGGTGACGCGAAGGATCTGCGCCACGACGGGATTCCGACCGTGGAGTTCGGTTTCGGGACCGACACCGCCCACGCGGTCGACGAGTACACAACGGTCGACGCGCTCGCTCAGAACGCCGAGGCGTACGCGCGGCTCATCGGTGAGTACGCGGTTCGGGTCGACGGCGGAGGCTCCGGAACCGGAGGCGGGAGCTCCGACCGCGACGAGCAGTAAGTGCGGTCAGTCCCCGCCGTACGTGTGGAAGTCGACCGCCTGTTCGAGCAGTTCGTCCGGGATGCCGGGGACCTCCTCGTCGCGGACGGGACCCGCCTCCCGAAGCGCTTCCGGCGTCCGCGGGAACTCCCGGAGCGCGAAGTGGATCGAGATACCGGCCTTCGCGCCGTCGGCGAGGGCGATCGGGAGCTGGTTGTGCCCCGGCGTCACGTCGCCGACCGCGTACACGCCGTCGACCGACGTCTCGCCGTGATCGTCGACGTCGACGGTCCCGTCGTCGTTGAGCTCGCAGCCGAGCTCGCGGGCTAGTCCGTTGTTGTACTCGGAGCCGTACATCGCGAACCCGCCATTGTACTCGCGGGTCGTCCCGTCCTCGAACTCCAGCGCCTTCAGCCAGCCGTCCTCGCCGTTCTGGACGCCGGAGACGTCCGCGCTCACCACGTCGATCGGGTGGTTCTCGAGCATGTCGGCGGTGTCGTCGCTCCACTCGGGTTCGTGGCCCCGCGTCAGGATGTCGACGTCGTCCGTGAAGTTGAGCATGATACCGGCCACGTGCGCGGTGCTCTCGGCGTGTCCCATCACGTACACCGGCTTGTCGACGAACATGTGCGCGTCGCAGTGGAGGCAGTAGTGGAGCCCGCGACCGGTTCGCGGCAGCGGCGGATCGGGGCGCACGTCGTTGAAACCCGTCGCGAGGACGACGGCGTCGGCCTCGTACACGGCGCTGTTCCCTTCCAGCGCGATGCGGTCGTCGTCGCCCGCGCGATTACACGAGGCGATCACGTCGCGGTGGAGGGCGCAGCCGTACTCCTCCAGCTGTTCTTTCCCGACCCCGAGCAGCTCGTTCCCGCTCGTCTCCTCTCGCGTGCCGATCAGGTTGTGGACCTCCTGCATCATCGCCGCGCGGCCGCCGCCGCGGTCGACCAAGGCGGTCCGGTGGCCTAATCGAGTGCTGTACAGCGCCGCGGTCTGCCCGGCGGGCCCCCCGCCGACGACGACCACGTCGTACGACTCCGTCGGTAACGTATCAGACATGATCGTGCCGTCGGCCGGCGCAAACAAAAACGTGTGTTGTTATCGAATTGCACAACCGTCAGAGCACCCCGGCGCCCCCAGCGGTTCTCGCTCGACTCAGTCTCGATACGCGCAGTGGAACCCGGCGGCGTGCCGGTAGAACGCCGGGAGGACCGTCCCGCGCAGGTCGGCGTCGGGTTCGTCAGCGAACTCAACGCCGACCCAAACGCGTGCGTCGTCGACGGCGGCCGCGACGTGCGGCGGGAGCTCGTACGCGTCGGCCGCGGTGAGATACGATCGCGTGAACGCGTCCGCGAGGCGGTCGAGGAAGCGCTCGGTCGGCTCGAAGCTGTCCCAGCCGTCGGCGACCAGCCGGTAGTAGGTGCGCCGGATCAGTTCCGACCCGTCGTCGATGCCGTGGTCATCGAACGACGCCGTCGTCGTACAGTCGTCGGTTCCGTCGTCTCTGTTCGTGTGGTCTGTGCTCTCGTCCATACCGCTGAAGACGTACGGTTACCTTAAGTAACTATAAGAGTTGTGTGGATACATCGCACAGACGGGACGATTCCAGTCTCGGAGCGCGTTACTCGCCGTCCACAGAGCGGTGACCCAGTCGAAATCTTGAGACCGATGCGAAAGGCGTGCTCCACATGAAGGTGACGTCGGCAAGCCATCGCAGTGGTTCTATTGAATACCTATTTTCCGGACACATTACCGTCTGAAACAGCTGTTGGTTAACGAGTGGGGAGATATGCCTCTGTTGAAATCCTCTTCTTCAAACATATTATTGCCTGAAACAGCCGGTCAATGAGAACTGCGTATTGATCGTCGTTCAGTGGTGCAAGTTCCGTGATGGTTCTGTAATCGTCACACTTTCGTTCAGTGCTGTTCTAATCCAATTCCGTAACTTGCGTATGCACCGGCGGAGATTCTGTATTGCAGCAGGTGGGGGACTCCTCGGAACGTCAGGATGCCTAGAGGCCGGTTTCGAGCAGGGACTTCATTTAGGTGGTGTTGTATTAGCCAACCAGCGAGCAGGCGACATTGTGGTTCAACTTCGGATACAACAGGGAGACACAACGGTCGTCGATAGTGAATATTCACTAGAACCATCTGATAGCTCTGAATCTGGTATCACTATAGACGACGCGTGGAGCGCTCGTGTAAATCAATACACCGTCACAGTAGGTCTTGACGATGGGATGACAGATTCATTTGTTTACGCAGACGATCAGAGTCACGGGGACTGCACGGTGGCATATATCGGAATACGGCCTTCTACTTTTCACTTCTCTGCTCACGAAACTCCTGACGAGACATTCTGCTCTACGACCAGTGATTGAGAGATGAATCCTCTGTACTGACCGCGACTGGGTCAGAATATATCACTTGCTGAGGATTTCAACAGAGCCGGATATATTGAACTAGTCTTGAGTGACTGTGTCAGTTGGTCGCTCCGTCGCAGGTGCGGGCGGCTCGTGTGTCCCAAAGTCTGGGTGCGTCTCTTCCATCCAGACGTACACGATGGCGCCGGAGATGAACATGAGAAGTGCAGTCATGTAGAATGCGGCTTCGGCGCTGACGAGCTCCATCGAAAGTCCGATCAGGATTGCACCGACTGCGTAGCCGGAGTCACGCCACATTCGATAGACACCCATACCCGCTGACCGCCACGTCGGGTGAGCGGCGTCGCTCGGCACAGTCATCAGGTTCGGATACAGTAATGCCATACCCAAACCGGAGACAGCGGCCAAGACGGCCCACGCGAAATACCCCTCGACGAGCACCATTCCGAGGACGCCGGCCCCTGCGAGGAACATCCCCCAGATCACGGGCGGTCGGCGGCCGATACGGTCAGCGAGCCCACCGGTCGCAATCTGGAGGAAGTACATCGCGCTGTGGACGCCGACGACGACACCGACAGCCGCAATACCGAGGCCTTGGCTCACCAGATACAGCGGGACGGCGATCCAGAACAGCGTGTCCACGAAGTTCTCGATATGGCCGGCCTGAGCCGCAGCGAACAGCGTTCTGTCGCCGTAGGTCGCTCGCTTTACCACCTCGTTGAACGGCAAGTTCGCGTCGCGGTGGTCGTCGTCACCTTCGGCCTGGGCGTACTGGACGGTCTCTTTGATCAGGAAGATCGAGATGAGGAACGCCAGCACGACGACTATTGCGAGGAAGTAGAACGGTTCGGGCCGAAGGCTCCACTGCCCGGCGATGACGCCAGTGAGCCACGCACCGACAGCGACGCCGGTGTATCCGAACGATTCATCGATGCCGACTGCGAGACCGCGCTGGTCGGATCCTGCGAGATCGATCTTCGCGTTGATCGCCATACTCCACGTCAACGCTTGGTTGATACCCAGCAGGATGTTGCCGACCGTGATCCACCCCCAACTCGGAGCGAAGATGAGGATGACCGGTAGGGGGAGTGCCGTCGCCCATCCGGCGACGAGAACTGGCTTCCGGCCGTACTCCTCGCCCCATTTGCCGGCGTAGAGATTGAGGATCGACTTCACGATCCCGAACGAGACGACGAACGAACCGATAACGAGGAACGACGTGACGCCGAGGACGTCCTCTCCCAGAACGGGGACGACGGTCCGTTCGGACCCGATGGTCAATCCGGTGGCGAACACGAGCAGGACGTGTAGCGAGAACTGCCCGAGGTGCTCGCGGATTCCCTGTTTGATTTCAGTACCCGTACTCATGTTTATTCGGCAGCGCAGTTGTTGGGACCCAGCTCCAGTTCAGCTAACTCGTCGGTAGGAACCGACTCTCGACCGACGTTCGTTCGCTTGACACGCTCGAAGTTCGGGGGATGGTCCGAGATATCCGACGCGAGTTCTTCGACGAACTCGTCGCGGTCGCGGCCGAGGTCCGTGTTCCGTTCTTTGACCTCAGCGAGGGTCGCAGTCACCGGCGGTTCAGGCGAGCCGGGATCGTGTGCAGGCAGCACAACCGCATCGTCTGGCCTGTTCAGCAGCCGCTGAAGGCTCTCGTAAAGCGTCGCAGCGTTCTGTTCGACGTCGGCGTCTTCGATACCGGCTTCGACGCCGAGTTCGACACGCCCGACGCTCTCGTGGAAGAGCGTATCGCCCGTGATCAACGCCGCACCGTCGATATCGAACGAGACGCTCCCTTCGCTGTGTCCCGGTGTGTGAATGACCGCGATATCGAGACTGCCGGCCGTGACAGTTTGTCCATCTTCAACCGGCGTCGCATCGATGGCAAGCGCATCCTTCGGGTGGAGATAGTACGGGACGCCGTGACGATCTGCGAGTTCCGCGGCACCCGAGACGTGGTCCGCGTGTGCGTGGGTGTCGAAGACACCGATGAGGTCGGCGTCGTACTCGTCCAGAATCACGTCGTATTCGTCGAGATAGTGTGACGGGTCGAACACTACGGCTTCGCCGTTAGAGATGAGGACGTGTGAGAGGCAGCCTTTCCCCGGGCGTGCAACCTGAATGAGCGTGCCATCGAGATCGACCGGAACCGTCGCCTGCCGGTGTACGCGGCTCCAACCGTTCAGTCCGTCCGTGAGCGTCACCGCGTCGTAGTCCAGTTCTCGGAGCACTTGCGTCGCGGTCTCCGAGACGACACCTGCGGCACAGACGGTAACAATCTCCTCTTCACGGGGGAGGTCCGATAGGTGTTCTTTGGCTTGTTCAGGGTTGTCGGTTAATTCGTCGTAGACATCGACGTTGACACTACCCGGAATATGCCACTCCTCGAAGTCTTCTCGATGGCGAATATCGAGGACGAGTGGCTTGCCGTCGCCATGTCGCAACTGCTCGCTGAGTTTTTCCGGCGAGATATCTTGCATCGGTGTTTGTAGATAGGATTATGTTCGCATATGAGTACTGCCGGACATGACCGGCACTGTTAATTCTGACCCGTTCAAAATACGTAGTATGAGCTTGTACGAGGCCTCGATTCGCGTTAAACACGAGTGTCCGTACCGGGAGATCTCGGAACGACATCCGGACTTGACCATCCGTGAGTGGCCGCTGAGCGACTGCCAAGTGCTGGAGATCACGTCAGAGACGACCCCGACCGACGGGCTGCGTGACGATATCGACCACCTCGGAACCGTTCTACACGAATCGAAAGATGACGACGGGTATCACGTTGTCACACAGTCGTGTCTCTGTTC
This sequence comes from Halorubrum sp. Ea8, assembly GCF_002252925.1. Taxonomy (NCBI): domain Archaea; kingdom Methanobacteriati; phylum Methanobacteriota; class Halobacteria; order Halobacteriales; family Haloferacaceae; genus Halorubrum; species Halorubrum sp. Ea8. Next base: position 26,911 of record NZ_NHPF01000109.1, on the reverse strand, counting down.
ACTCGAACGGTCCATCATCGACCGCTTCGAGAAACACAACTGTCTGTATCAGTCGCCGACGATCTACCGCCAAGGCTGGGAACACTACACCGTAGTAGCATTCGACGGTGAAGACGTCCGGGAGTTACTCGGTGATCTGAGATCCGACAGAGAGATCGAACTGCTCTCGAAGACCTCGATTTCGGAGACGCAGATCCCCCACAGCATGCTGGCTCCGGCGAGTGAACTGTTCGAGGACCTCACTGACCGACAGCTTGCGGCACTCCAGTTAGCACTGGAAAGTGGGTACTACGAGCAACCGCGGGGGACCTCGCTTCGAGATCTGGCCGATCAGACGGCCGTCGCTCGTTCGACGTACGAAGAACACCTCCGGAAAGCGGAGAACAAACTCCTCACGAACGCGGGACAGTTCCTACGACTGGTTACCGCGACATCCACGGACGACCCGCTACAAGTAGAGAAGACCCGACGAACCGAACGAGCCGCCGACTAATCTGTCATCAGTTCGCTAGGCAATAAGTTATTTTATTCAATAGCAATCGCCCAATGAGATGAGCGACGTCCGGAGTTTCGTTCGATTCTGTGAGACCGAGTTTGGGACTGCGGTCATGGATCGAGAGGCCGCCTATATCAGACAGCACGTCACCGAAGATGACCGGATTCTGAACGTTGGATGCGGCATCGGGTCACTCGAAGAGCGCTTTTTAAAGTACGAAATAATCGGTTTAGATCGCTCGGAGGATATGGTTCAAGCAGCCCGGGACCGAGTTGCTGCACCGATTGTTCTCGGTGATGCGACCGCACTTCCCATTGCAACGGCGTCGGTCGGTACTGTCGTCTTCGTTTCAACGCTCGAATTCATTCCCGATGTCGATTCAGCGCTTGCCGAGGCGACCCGCGTCCTCGCTTCCGAGGGAGCCTTAGTTGCACTGGTGTTGAACACGCGCTCCGAGTACGTGCAATCGAACCTGCAGCGAGAGGGGTCCTATTTACCGCGGATGATTCACCGAGGTTCTGAGACGCTGACCCAAACGATATTGGAACACGTCGATGGCGAGCAGGGGTTCTTTTTGCGTATCTCCGACGAGGGAGTCTTCGAGAGCTCTGATCCGACGACTGCCGCCATCTCGGCGATAGTCGGGACCCCAACCGGCTGACCACAATATCCTTGTCTGGCCCCGCGAACACGAAAGACATGACCGACTCGCCCGGTTCAGGTTCTTCTCCGCTTTTCGACGCGAAAGAATTCGACGAACCGTCCGTTTTCACACCAGAAGCGCTGCTGGAGAACGCCCGACGGCAGAAAGACCTCCCGGAACGCTCCGTGCCCGATATCTGTCTCCTCGATCCGGACGGCGATATCGTGCGCCACCTGAAGGCCACCGGAGAAGCGGACAAAGTCGAAACGTGGCCCGGCTACCACACTGATCTCTATCGGTTCGAACGGAACGGTAAGGTGTTCGGTATCGTGGGATGCGCTGTTGGGGCATCGTTCGCTGTTCTCGTTGCGGAGCAACTGTTCGCCGCTGGCTGTCGATTTCTCGTTAGCGTAACCTCTTCGGGGCAGATTGTGCTGAAGGATGATCCACCGTACTTCGTTCTCATTGAGCGTGCGCTCCGCGACGAAGGAACGAGCCACCACTACCGTTCGACCAGCCGTTATGCGACTCTCGGTGACGAGCTCAGCGCTCCGGTCGAAGAAGCGTGCAAAACTGTGTCACGTCCTGTGTACACGGGAACGACGTGGACGACGGATGCGCCGTTTCGGGAAACGGAGACTGCGATTGAACGTGCTAGATCAGAAGGAGTTCTTGCCGTCGAAATGGAGGCAGCGGCGCTGTACACGTTCGCCGAGGTTCGAGAGTTGCCAGTCGTTTGCGTCGCTCATGTAACCAATCAGATGGGACAGACCGAGGACGATTTCGAGAAGGGGGAAGCAGCTGGAAGTCAAGATGCGTTAGAGGTGATTGATGCAGCCGCTGCCGCCTGGCAGTCTCTCAATTGAGTAGAAATTCATCAGACGGAGAGGCGGTTACTGACACGAAGTTAGTGGAGCAGCACTGTACGTTGATACGTGTGTTCCCTGTACTGAGCGACTGTTGGTGAAAAACAATCGGCTGCTGAGTATTTCAACAGAGCGGTCGCAGTTCTTCGCCTCCCAGTCGAGAGAACCCCAGCAAGAACGCGAGACCCTGTCGGGAATTGCTAACTTTCCTGTACGAGGAGGAAGTAGCCAAAACGATGCGGGTTCGTGGCCGGCCGTTCTCGTTCTGGCTCCTGTTACGGAGAATCAAGGAGAAAGCCTCGCGCTTCAGCGCGCGGATGAATCCGACAATTCTCTACAGTAACCAGGAACTTCTGGTCGGGTGGTTCAAGTGAGTGATTCTCGTACTACTCGGTAGCCGAGGCGGTCTACCCGCCCATCTAATCGGACAATATCGGGATGGCCCGAACCCACACAGAAAGCACCCTTTCTGTTGTGGATTTCAGGGTGCAGTAAGAAGTACCTCTGAATCCCAAGTCGGGATAGGAGTAACGGCTGATTGACACAGCCAGTAGCCGTCACCGAGACAGCTACAAACCGTAAACACCCCAACCCAGCGGTACGGTGCCGTGGGAATCTTCGCCCTTCAGGGCGGAGAGGATGTCAAGGGCTGAGAATACATCGGGTCCGAACTGATATGCGAAGACGCGTCGACGCCCGCCGCGATCCGATGTCCGCCAGACCGTCTCAGCGCTCCCCGTCCTCACTCCAGCGCCGCCCGAATCGTGTCGGCTCCCGTGACGCCGACGAACCGCTCGATCTCCTCGCCGTCGCGGTAGACCGCGACCGTGGGGATCGACCGGACGCCCGCCTCCGCGGCGAGTCCGTTGTGTTCGTCGGTGTCGACGCCGAGGATCGGCGCGTCGATCATGCCGGACAGCTCCTCGAGGATGGGCGTCTGCTGTTTACACGGACCGCACCAGTCCGCGAAGTAGTCGACGACGACTTGATCGTTCTCTGCGACCGCCTCATGGAACGACTCCGCGCTCTCCACGTCGACAATACCGTCTGTCTTCGCACCGCCGCCGGAAGCCGCGTCAGATGACATATCGGATCGGAGGGCCTACGCCTTCATATCGCTTCCCGAACCACGAGGTAAACGGGTTACCATCGGCTCACCGGCGAAGAGTCGAACATGATCATGCCGAATGGTAACGCAAGTACATTATCGCCTCGGTCTTATCAACGCACCAATCGTTCACCGACCATGCCAGTCGAGTCGAACGCGCCGTCGGTACCGAGTGACAAGGACGCGATTCTCAGCGCGCCGCGCGACGACGGTGCGAACGTCCTCTTGACCGCGAACAGATACGACGATCCTCAGCGCGACCGTCACGGCGCAATTATCGAGGAGACGTCGGCGTTTCGGTCAGACATCGAGTTATTCTACGATCTCCACACACTCGCGTGGAACGCCGACGAGGAACACACGCTGGACGCCCGCGACGACGCCGTTGAGAGCGACGTCTCGTACGCGTCGAGCGAGGTCCCGGAGATAACCCTCGAGAACCGCTTCGACGAGGACGGATCGACCGGGACCCTCACGCAGCGCGTCGTCGCGAGCGTGGACACCTGCGGCCTGCTGATCGAGACCGCCGCCGAGTTTGAGACGGTCGCGGAGCGCACCTTCTACACCGTCGCCGACCTCGGAATCCACGGCCACGACCACGAGGACCCCAACGCGGTTCAGGAGGCGTTCGTCACTGAGCGCGACGGCGCGGAGCTAGTGGTCGCGACCGACGGCGACCGGTGGGTGGCGATCGCACAGGACCGCGACGGGGACCGCGAGTTCGACGGGCGCCGGATCGGCCACACCGGCGTCGCGGAGGGCCCGGACCGGAGCGCGTGGGCGGATATCTACGAGAGGAACCACGGATTCATCGACGACACCGACCGGGCCGAGGGGAACCTCGACGTGGGCGTCGGGCTGTACGTCGGCGAGACCGACGCTGCGTCGTGGCTCACTGGGGTGGGATTCGGGTACGGCGAAGAGGCGGCGGTCGAGCACGCCCTCCGGCTCCTCGACCGCGGTTACGAGTCGGAGCGGGAGTCGTTCGCGGCGGCGTGGGAAGACTGGCACGAGACGGTCTCGGACGGGCCGACAGACGACCCCGATGTCAACGACCTGTACGAGCGCTCGCTGACGGCGATGAAGTGCGCGCAGGACGGCTGCTGTGGCGTCATCGCCGGCGCGTTCAAGCCGAGCGATATGACGTACAAGTTCATCTGGCCCCGCGATCAGGTTATCATCACGCAGGCGCTGGTCGCGGCCGGGGCCGAACGCGAGGCGCGACTCGCGCTCCGGTGGTTCGACGAGAACCAGATCACCGGCGACGTCGTCGACGACCGCGGCATCGACCGGCACGGGACGTGGTGGCAGAACTACTTCGTCACCGGCGAGGCCCACTGGCGGGCGCTCCAACTCGACCAAATCGGTGGGCCGATATACGCCCACTGGCTCGTTTGGCGGGAGACGGGCGACGACGACCTCCTCGACGAGCACTACGACATGTCCCGGCGCGCCGCCGAGTTCCTCCTCTCGTACGACAACGGCTACGGCTTCCCGGAGAAACACCAGGACCCGTGGGAGGAGATCTGGGGCCACAGCACCGAGGGCACCGCCGCGGCGATCGCCGGACTGCGCTCGATGGGGGAGCTCGCCGACGCGCACGGGGACGAGGCGTTCGCCGAGGAGTGCCGCGAGCGGGCGGCGGTGTGGGCGGATAACTTCGAGAAGTACTGTTTCAAGTCCACGCCGTACGGCGACGCCCTCGTCACGGCGGACAGCCCGGAGACACCGGCCGATCCGCCGGCCGACGCCCGGCCGGACGCGGCGTCGTTCATGGCCGTCTGGCCGTGGAACGTCGCCGACGCCGAGAGCGACGCCGTCACAGCGACCCTCGACGCCGCCGCCGACGAGGCGTGGGTCGCCGGCGACTCGCCCTGTCTCGGGCGGTACCCCGGCGACCGCTACACGCCCACGGGGACCGTCGAAGACGGCGGCTGGCCGCTCTGCGAGGCGTACGCCGACGTCGCCAGGCGGCTCGGCGGGAGCGGCTCGGACGCTGTCGCGGACCACGTGTTCGAGGACGTCCACGAGTGGACGACGACGGCCGGGCTCCTCCCGGAGCGCGTCGACGGGGGCGGTCGGGTCCGCTGGAACTCGAACCTCCAGTGGAGCCAGGCGGCGTACCTGCTGCTCGTCGAACACCACGTCCGCGACGAGGCGTTCGGGCTCGCGCCAGACGGCGGGACCGACTGACCGGCGTGCGGGAAGGCTCTCCGGCGACGCCCGCCGCGACGAAGAAGTCGTGTCGATCGGCGAACCACCTGGAAACTGCGCGACCGGCGGGAGTAGACAAGGGTTAACACGACCGGTCCGAACCGTACCGAACGATGTCAGACTCCAGTCCGATTCCGACGGAGAGTGAGGGCCGGTGAAGGTCGCGGTGTACGGGGCGGGCGGCGTCGGCGCGTACTTCGGCGGTCGTCTCGCTCGGGCCGGCGCCGACGTCCACCTCATCGCGCGAGGCGACCATCTCGACGCGCTCCGCCGCAACGGCCTTCGCGTCGAAAGCGTCGACGGGGACTTCTCGGCGAATCTGCCCGCGACCGACGACCCGGCCGACGTCGGCCGCTGCGACGTCGTGCTGTTCACGGTCAAATCATTCGACACCGAGGCGGCGGCCCGTGAGCTTGGGCCACTTCTCGGTGACGACACCGCCGTCGTCTCGCTGCAGAACGGCCTCGACAACGAGGAGACGCTCGCCGCCGAGATCGGCCGGGAGCACGTCATGGGCGGTGTCGCCTACATCTTCTCGACGATCGCGGAGCCGGGCGTCGTCGAACACACCGGCGGTCCGACTAGCTTCACCTTCGGCGAACTGGACGGCGCGCACAGCGACCGGGCCGAGCGGTTCTTGGAGCGGTGCGACCGCGCCGACGGAATGGAGGCCGAGCTGTCCGACGCGATACGGACCGAACTCTGGGAGAAAGCGGCGTTCATCTGCGCACAGGCCGGTATGACCGCAGCGGTTCGCCTGCCGCTCGGCGAGATACGGAGCCACGAGGAATCCCGGGAGATGTACCGACGGATCGTCGACGAGGCGTGTCGGGTCGGCCGAGCCGCCGGCGTCGATCTCCCGGAGGGGACCGTCGACCGGTGGATGGAGTTCGCCGAGGGCCTCGGCGCGGACTCGTACTCGTCGCTCCACTACGACATGACGCACGACAAGCCGATGGAGCTCGACGCCCTCCACGGCGCGGTCGTCCGGCGGGGTCGAGAGCACGGCGTCGCCGTCCCGATGAACGAGGCCGTCTACGCGGTTCTGCAACCGTGGGCGCAGCGAAACCGGTCGAGTAAAACCGACAGATCCTGACTGCTGTGAAAACTGCGCTACTCTGACACAACCGCGTTGAGCGCGGCCGACCGCCAGCGGTCGACCGCCCGCGCGACGACGTCGTCGCTCGATCCGACGGCGGAGTACTGGTAGACGTGCCCGCCCGCGTCGAGTAGGCGACGGTTCCGCGTCACCAGTCCCGCCTCTCGGAGCCGGTTCAGCGACCGGTTCACGTTGCTACGGTCGCGGTCGAGGTCGTCGGCGAGCTCCCGGGTGGTGGATCCCGGCGACTCGGCGACCGCGTCGTACGTCCGGACGTCGTGGCCGCCGAGCCCGAACACGGTGCGGAGCACCTCCTCGCGGGAGGGCTCCTCCACTGCGAGCCCGTCGTCCCGGTCCGACCGGCCACCGGTCCCGCGCGTCGCGAGAGCGTCTGCGGTCGCGCTGCCGCCGCGGTCGGAGCGACTACTCATCGGCGACCTCCTCCCCGCCGGGGCGACCCGGGAGACGCGGGCCGGCCGGCTCCCGCGGACGGTCGACTACATCGCCGGCGAGATGCTCGCGACCCCACCTGAGCATCGGATCGAGGACCGACTCTAGTTCCCGCCCGCGGCGGGTCAGGGTGTACCGGACCCGGACCGGCTTTTCGCTGACGACCTCTCGGTCGACGAGCCCCTCTGATTCGAGCGTCGAGAGGCTGTCCGAGAGCATCTTGTTCGACACGTCGTCGATCGCCGCCCCGAGCTCGCTGAACGTGTGCGGCTCCCCGTTCAGCAGTTGGGTGAGGATGACCGGATGCCACTTGTGACCCAAGACGTCGGCGACCTCGATGAGGAGGCGCTGCGTGCGCTCGTGTGAGCCGTCGAGACGGGATATCGGGATCGGTTCGGTGCTCATGGTTCTGGGGTCACTCCCCAGTAGTATGGTCACCCACGCTACGTGTCTCGGTGGAGGGGTACCGAGACACATAGGGTCCCGGGTCACTCCGTCACTCTCGCTCGTCGTCGACGAACGACGAGACGAGGGTGTGCTCCGCCGCGCGCAGGTGCTGGTGCAGCGTCGCCGAGGCGATACCGAGGCTCTCGGCAACCTCTTCGGCCGTGTGCCTACGGGGCCAGTCGTAGTATCCCTCCTCGTAGGCCGTCTCCAGTACCGACCGCTGCCTGTCGGTGAGGCCCGCCGCGCCGTCTATCGGGACCGGGAGGTCCGCCCTGCGGGTCGGGGTCTGGCGCTTGGCGACCAGTTCGACGCCGTCCCAGTGCTCCGAGAGCGTGTCGAGTACGCGCGTAACGTCCTCGTCGCTCGGGACCTCGGCCATCAGTCTCGTGTCGCCGTCGCTCGCGTGTAACGACACCAGACTGAACCCGGCCTCGGCAAGCAGCCCCGGTGGGGCGCCCGCCACCGTGATCTCGACGACGCACGTCGCGCCGCGACGCTCGACGAGGCGACACTCTCGGACCGCGGGGTAGTCGTCGAGAAACGCGCGGATCTCGGCGAAGTCGCCGTGGGTGATCCGCGTCTCGTAGGCGTGGGCGTCGCCCGCGTCGGTGACGCTCCCGAGATGATCACACCGGCAGTCGAACGCCGCTGAGAGATCCCCGAGCGGGCTTTCGAAGGAGAACTCCAGTTCGACGGAGTCGCTCTCGATCAGCGTGTTCCGGCGCCGGTCGGCGATGATCGCGAACCCGAGCGTCTCACCGAGCAGTTCGAGGCCGCTCTGCGTCGCCTCGGCGAACCCGCTCTCTTCGGCCCCGGCCACGGCGAGCACGCCGAAGCGTTGGCGGCCGCAGGCGACGGGGACCGCCGCGGCGATGGACTCGTCGTCCGCGACCGACTCGGCTTCGTCACGGCTCTCGGACTCGAAGCGTCGGCGCTCGACGACCGCGGTGTCAGCGTCGTGTGCCTTCCGGACCAGTCGGCGCGCGAACGGCGACGTGAGGAACGACTCCTCGTCGGTCTCGCTGAACGAGCCCGTCGCGACCGCACTGGAGTCGATCGTCACGGCGTCGGCGTCGTCTCTCGTCTCCACGGTCGCGATCCACGCCGCCTCGTACAGCGACGAGCCGGCGAGTTCGTCACAGACCGACTGCCTGACAGCCGCACCGCTGGTCGCTCGCAGGACCGAGCGAATGACCTCGGTGACGAGGGTGTTGAATCGGTCAGCCGCCGCCAACTCCTCGCGGCGGCGCTCCAGTTCGCTCCGCCGGGTCCGGAGTCGTTCCTCGCGCTCCGCACGGGTGAACGCCGAGCGAACGACGCCGGCGAACAGCTCGATCAGCCGAACGTCGACCGCCCCCATCGGTGCCTCGCGGTCGAAGGCGCTGAGGACGCCGAACTCGCCGAGCGGCACGTGGACTTCGGCCCGACACGGGTCGTCCGTGTACGCCTCGTCGGTCGGCGACTCGTTCCGGACGGTCTCCCCGCTCCGGTACGCCGCGCCGGCGTTCGACGACTTGAGGTCGTACGCGAGCGCCGACTCGACGAGCTCCGCGGCCGCGTCCGACGTGACCGTCCGAACCAACTCGTTGGCGTCGGCGTCGTACAGTCTGACGCAGGCGATTTCGTGGCCGAGGATATCGACGACGGTCCGGATCGCGATCCGGCTCACGTCGTCGCGGTCGGTCGCGGCGAGGAGGTCGCGGCTCGCCTCGGTCAACCCCGTGAGCCGGCGTTCTCGCCGACGCTCCTCACTCACGTCGCGAGCGACGCAGACGAACTCGCCGTCCTCCAGTCCCGTCACCGACGCTCGGACGGGCACGTCGTCGCCGTCTTCCCGCGGGACGGTTAACTCCCCCCGCCACTCGCCCGACTCGGCGACCGAGGGTCGGCAGTCGAGTTCGAATCGGTCCGGATTCGCGTACAGTGCGCCCCACGTCGCACCGGCGATAGCCTCCGGGTCGTCGTACCCGAACAGCGAGGCGTACGCCTCGTTCGCGTGGACGACCGCACCCTCGCCGTCGAGCACGGCGATCCCGTCGTCGGCCGCGGCCATCGCCGCCGATCGACGGCGCAGCTCCCGCTCGCGCTTCGTACGCGCCGATGCGTCCCGCACGATCGCGAGTATCCGGTCGTCTCCATCGAACCGGACGGTCGTCGCGGTGACGTCGACGGGGACGACTTCGCCGTCCCGCGTGTGACACGACAGCTCCGCGGTGAACCCGCTTCCGCTGTCACGGACGCGTTCGACGAACTCCTCGAACACCTCGTAGTCGTGCGGATGGATGTCCGGCGGTCCGAGTGCGAGGAGACGCTCCCGATCGTATCCGAGCAGTTCGCAGGCCCGGTCGTTACAGCGGAGGATGCGGTTCGCCTCGGCGTCGATGACGAGGACCGCGTCTGGGGTGTGCTCGAACAGGCGCTCGAAGACGGTGGCTTCGTCGCCCGACGCGGTCCCGGATTCGGAGGTCCCCGTCATGGCGTCGGAGCGCGGCGGGACGCGAGGCGTGAGTGGATCATTCGAGCGTTCTCTCGTCCGGTTCGTTCGGTGCGCTCGGTTAAGAAACCAGCCACGCGAGAGGGTCGCGGCTCCGACGAGACGGGGAACGTGCCTCTCGTCCGCGACGGCGTCGGTCCGGACTCACGACATCGTGAGCAGTTCGTATCCGTCGTCGACGAGGGCCGCGACGTCCGGTCCGTGTTCTTCTCCGGCCGTTCCGAGAAGAGGAATTCCCTCCGTTCGACAGCCCGACGTCGCATTGAACGCGGCCGCGCAGAACGCGCAGGCGGCGATCTCGACATCGCCGGCCACTGCCCGGTCGAGATTGTCGCGAAGCGGGTGGTCGGCTCGCGTCGCCAGTTCGCCGGGCCATCGGGTCGCCCGGCCGTCGAGGTACACCCGCACGTCGTGGCCGTCGTCGGCGAGCCGGAGCGCGTACTCCACCCCGTTAAGCGCGCTCCCGGTCCTGTCGGGACCGGCGCTGAGCAACACCGCGTACTTTCCCATACGGGCCCGCAGGTGCGTTCAATATAAACCCTATCGGGGGACTCAGTTACCTCGTTACGACCCAGTTACCGGCGAGGAGAGGGCCGGAGACCGAGACATACCGCGCCAACCAGCGCGGCGTCAGTCGTCGGCCGCCGACGGCGCGTCACTGCGTTGCCCCTCGGCCGACGGTATGTCGCCCCGGTCACGGGTCCGGAACGTCGCGAGCGACTCGCGGAGGCGGGTCGTCCGATCCGCTAGGCCCTCCACCTTCTCGGAGACGCGGTCCGAGGAGACGGACCACTTCCGAGAGTTCGAGGCGGCGCTGCCAGACCTGCTCGCCGGCGAGCCGGAGGTCACACGGTTCGAGGTCGACTCGGCGACCGAGATGGAACTGTGAGGCGAGCGTAGCCGGTTACTCGTCGCCGGACGAATTTATCGACCCGTCGCCTCATCCGTTCGATCGTTCAGCTCGTTCGCCTGACTGATCGCGTCGATCACGTCTCGAGCGATGTCGTCGAGGTTGTCCGCGTACGCCTGCGTCGTCTCGGTCACTTGGTCGACGTTCTCCGACGTCCGAACCGCGCTGCCGGCGATCCCGTCGAGGTCGTCAACCGCGTCCGTGATCGACGCCGCCGCGGTGTCGGTACGCGTGTCGACCGTTTCGATCTGATCTATCGTCTCGTCTGCGGTCGATCGCACCTCCTCAACGGTCGCCTCGATCTCCGTCGCGCGCTCCTGTGCCTGTTCGGCCAAGTCCTTGACTTCGTCCGCCACGACAGCGAAGCCGGAGCCCGCCTCACCCACGCGAGCGGCCTCGATCGAGGCGTTCAACGCGAGCATGTTCGTCTGGTCGGCGATCTCGTTCAACATCCCGACGATGTCGTCGATCTCGGTGACCGTCTCGCGGAGGGTCTCCAACTTCTCTTCGGCCGCGGCGGCCGCGACCTTCGCTTCGTCGACATCGGCGTTCGCCTCCCGAGCCGATCCACGTGCCGTCTCCGCCAACGAAGCCGTGTCAGAACTGGACGCGTTCGCCTCCGCGGCGCCGCGAGACAGCGACTCGATCGCGTCGCTCGACTCGCTCAACTCCGTCCCGATCTCCGAGAGGAGCTTCGCGTGCTCGGCCGTGAGCGTCGAGAGCGGGGTCTTCCCGTCTCGATCCGCCGCCTTGTCCGATCCTCCGCTTCCGTTGTGATCGCGTGATTGTCGACTCATGAGTGTGCGTCCGCCGAGGCGGTTGGCGTACACTTCCGCGGGGGCTATTTAATCGTGGTCCGCACATTATCAGGAGTGACGTAAAACAGGCTTTCCGCCGCGGGGAGTGGTATGCCGTCGTGCGGCCCGATCGACCGAATCAGACACTGGAATTTCAGACGAGGACAGCCGATACATGGGTAACGAACCGACGGGGGGTAGAGACGTCGAAGCGAGCGAAAACGGTGGCGGCCGGTCGTCCGTCGCGGAGCGGTACCGAAAGGTATTCGAGCACAACAACGACGCCGTCATGATCGTCGACTTCGGGACCGAGTCGTTCGTCGACGTCAACCCGAGGGCGTGCGAGCTGCTGCGATACTCCCGCGAAGAGCTCCTGTCGATGGACCCCGAAGGCATCCACCCAGACGACATCGCTCGGGTTCGCGAGGAGTTTATTTCGCAGGTCAAAACGGAAGGAACCGGCTTCACCGACGACCTGACGTGCCTGACGAAGGACGGAGACGAGGTCCCGACGGAGATATCCGGAGCGACGCTGGAGCCGGCAGACGGGGGCGATGCCGCGGCGGACGCCGAACCGAAGCAGATGGTCGCGATGCTCCGGGACGTGTCTGATCGCGTCCGGAACCGCCGGCAATTAGAAGAGAAGGTCGAGCGGCTCGACCGGTTCGCCGGTATCGTCTCACACGACCTCCGAAATCCCCTCTCAGTGATTCAGGGGCACGCGGAGCTCGCCAGACAGACCGGCGGTTCGGAGCATTTCGACGCGATCGAGAACGCCGCCGATCGCATGGAAGAGATGCTGTCGGAACTCCTCCAGCTCACCCGGGAAGGCGACTTGATTCACGAGCGGACCGAAGTCGATCTGGCGGCGGTCGCGCAGACCGTCTGGGTCGACTGCGACATGGCGCCGGCGACGCTCGAGATCGAGTCCTCGACGACCCTTCGAGCGGACCGAGACCGATTCCACGAGCTTTTCGTAAACCTCTTCGAGAACGCCAGCGACCACGGCGGGTCGTCGGTGGCTGTTCGGGTCGGAACGCTCGACGGGTCGGACCGGAGTGGCTTCTACGTCGAAGACGACGGGGCGGGTGTCCCGGCGGACGAGAGGAACGACGTCTTCGAGTGGGGTCATACGACGACGGGAGACGGAACGGGGTTCGGGCTGGCGATCGTCGCCGAAATCGCGGAGGCCCACGGCTGGGAAATCGGAGTCGGAGCGTCAGCGAGCGGCGGAGCCCGGTTCGAAGTCAGCGGAATTGACCTCTGACGCGGGCTCGGACACCTCGACGCGGACGGACGCACCGCTGCCGCAAATGTCGTGAACTCACGGCGAACGTGTCCCTTCCGTGACTGTCCGCGACATATATGTCTCGTTAATGGGTATCTCTCGGTTACTCGAGAGAGCGGTCACGGGCGTCTGTGTATTCGAACTGGACCGGCGAGAGAGTTTTTTCAATACTAATTGATAGTTGAGACCGGTGCTCTCAATGCATATAGATCGTAGGCCGGGACAGAGCGACGGGGAGTCTTTTAGGCGAGTTTGACAGCTGTGCCGTAGGCGATCACTTCCGACGCGCCCTGGGTGACCTCCGACGTTTCCATGCGGACGTTCACGACGGCGTCCGCTCCCATCTCAAGTGCGTCCGCTTCCATCCGCTCGATGGCCTGATCTCGGGCATCGGCAAGCAACGTCGAGTAGGCCTTGAGTTCGCCGCCAGCGAGATTCCGAATCCCCTGGGTGATATCGCGTCCCACATTCCGTGCTCGGACAGTGTTGCCCCGGGCGATACCGAGCACCTCCACAATCTCGTGGCCAGGGACCGTCTCGGTCGTGACGGTGGCGACAAGTGACTGCTCTACATCTGTCAAAACGGCTTCTGAGGACATATCTACCGCTAAGAGGGGGGCAGAGATGATAAACCAGTAGTGACCCATGCGTTCACCTAGCGCGGCTACGGCCTCGATAGAGGCGGGCAGGTCGCTATGCGAACCAGTGGCCACGCAACTATATCGCGTCACCCGACGTGTCACTAGTATGAATACACGACCTCGCTCTGGTCGCGAAACCGCTGCCACTGATAGCATGGAGTTTTCCGAGCAATCTGCTGGCTCGGTCGACGGCGGTATTCGACCTGCCAGGGTGTCTCGGTTCGGGGACCTCTACGACGACGCCATCAGCGTACTCCTCGATGTCCCCGTTACCGACCGGTGGATCGAGACCAGAACAGGCCGAACGCACGTCCTGACTGCTGGGGATGCAACTGCACCGCCGGTAGTGGTGTTCCAGGGCGGCAACGTCACGAATCCGGTGACCCTCGCGTGGGTTCAGGAACTTTCCAGCGAGTACTACCTCATCGCGCCGGATACGCCCGGACAGCCCGGCTGGAGCGACCCGCACGAACCCGACGAGTACGGTCCGTGGGTCGCCGACGTGCTCGATGACGTCGGAATCGATCGGGCAGCGATGATTGGGGTCTCTCACGGTGGGGGAGTTCTCTTGGAGGCGGCAGTTCACGCCCCTGACCGAATCGCTGCAGCCGTACTGGTCGCTCCCGCAGGGTTCGGTACTCCCCTCTCGTCGGCTCTCGCTCGAATCGTCGTTCTGTCGCTGGCGTATCGAGTCGTCCCACGACGAGGGCTATTGAGCCGTGCCCTGGCCCCGATGTTCAGCGATCCGATAGAAACTGTCGACGACGTCGTCATCGAGACTGTCGGGCAAGCACTCCGGACGGGCGATCTTCAGGCTTCATTCCCCGGTCCGGACGACCTGGCAGACCTGGCCGCGTTCGACGCGCCGACCCTGGTCATCTTGAGCGAACGGGACCCGTTCTTCCCGGCGAGTCGAATTCGTCCGCGTGTCGAGCAGACGTTACCAGCACTCGTCGAGTGTATCACCCTGGCTGGCGAACGGCACTTCCTCTCGCTCCCAGGCCAAGAACGTGTAACCGACCATATTCGGGGATTTCTGGATGAACGGTTTGGCCCTAACGAGGAGTGAGCTTCCCGCTCGAGATACCCATCTTGTCGTTGTCGGACGGCATGGATGGTGAAGACCGAGTATATAAAACACGGATGAGTACTGTGCGAGAACACTTGTGCTGTTCAGACGTCTCTATTCATATGACAACCTTCGTCGAGCGTCGCCCGCTGAGCTTCGCGGTCGGAACCCTCGGGTTCATCGTCGCCTTATTCATCGCCACGCGATACATACTGGGCGCCGTATTCCCGAGCCTCACGCTCGATGGCATCTCCTTGATCACGAACTGGATCTGGGTCGCATTCGTCATCGGGCTCGTCGCGTGGCTCGGCTGGTGGGGCAAGATCCGCTTGGCCGCACCGGTCAATCGCCGTGCGCTGGTGTATCTCGTGCCGCTATTCGGGTTCGTGGCCCTCCCGTTCGCGTTCGGAATCGCCATTCCCGACGTTTCGCTCACTGAGGGCGCGACACTATCCGGATGGGTCGCGTTGCTCGTCATCGTCGTCGGGAGCGCACTGGGTGCTGGTCTCAGCGAAGAACTCCTCTACCGAGGAGTGTTACTCCGTGCGCTCGAATCGAAGGGGCGATTGTTCGCCGCCCTCGTGACTGCAGCACTGTTCGCGCTATCCCACGTCTCGCAGGTGATATTCGGTGCATCGGTCGGTGACTGGCTGATCGGGGTCGTCCTGATGATTCCGATGGCGATCGGCCTGGCAGCTGTTGCGTTCCGACTGGGGAGCCTCTGGCCGCTCGTCGTCTGGCACGTCGCGGCCGACATCACGCTTCCGCTGGTCCCCGCCACAATCGGTGCTGAGGGAACGACGACGTTCATACTCGCGTATCTCGGCCTGTCAGTCGTGGTCGGTCTGATGGGGATGTGGCTCCTCTGGCAGGACCGGCGTGCCGCCCAAGCTGGTGGTGAAGCTGAGATCAGTCCTGATGCTGTCGAACGGCCATCTGGATAGAACTGGGGTACAAAGTTATACCACAAAACATCATTGCACGAACTGTTAGCACGTCCGAGGATCGCCGACAGCAGTCACTATTGAGTCAGACGCTCGGATCAGTTATCCGCCCCCAAACATACCGAAATCTCCTCTATCTCCTGCTGACGTTCCCCTTAGGAAGACTGTATTTTGTCGTCCTAACAACTGGATTGACACTCGGCATCGGACTCGTGGTTACGCTACTCGGAATTCCGCTCTTGATCGCTGTCGTAATTGGGAGTCGCCGGCTGGCCTCGTTTGAACGCCGCCTTGCAAACAACCTCCTTGGGCTTGCTATTCAAGCACCCGACGATATGGAGACCGGGGTGGACGAGGGTATCTGGTCGCGAGCGAGGACTCGCCTGACGGCGCGTTCAACTTGGGTGGGGCTTTGCTATCTGCTTTTGAAGTTCCCGGTCGGCATCGCGTCCTTTACTCTCGTAGTGACGACACTGACCGTCTCAATCGGGTTGCTCACGGCACCACTCACCTATTCCCTCGTTGAAGACGGCATCCAACTCGGCGTCTGAAGGATTGATACATTACCGGAAGCGATCGTAGCGGTTCCTATCGGCATTATTGCCCTCGGGATTACCACCTACATCCTAAACCAGGCCGCACGATTATCGGGCCGAATTGCTACAGTGTTTCTCGAAACACAGTGAGCCCTCGCGGATGATCGCCGACGAGAGTGGGGAAACATCGTGGCACCGTACTAAGCCTCGGTTTCGCCACTACAGACACTCTTCCGAACAGCTATTGAGTTCAGTTGGGAACTATTATTCTAGAAGCATCTTCGGAGAGTTCCGCGTGCCACCAAGCGTCCTTACACTCTCCGAGATGTCACGGCCGAACCAGAGACGTACGGTACAGGGGTGGTACCGTCCCGTCGTATCCATCGAGTTTCCATATACTGGTACCGTCGCAGAAAGGTTTCAACCCCTAGTGCTGTCTACTCGCTGGCGTTGTCTTCGGGTTGGTGTCGCGATAACTACGACTCTCATGAAGGCTGCGTGAACCCCCGATAGCCGGAAAGGGGAACCAAGAATAGTCGGAACGGGAGTAGTAGTATTTCGGGCGAAGACGGGGCCGCCGATATCTGCTAGCCTGAACCCGATCCCCCCTCTATTCGGCGTCACCGAACGTGTTAGCGAACGATGGGTGGGTGCCCAGGTAGGCACCGAGGATGCTCAGGCCGACCATGTACGCCACAGAGATTATCAGCGAGAATGCCAGGGTAGCGACGATGATCGCCGTCAGCCCCGTGGCGCTCCCCAGGAGACTCCAGATGACGACTGCGAACACGGTGATGACCGGGATGGTGGCGAATAGGCCAGCCAAGCCACCAGTTCGAACGGCACTGCTATCCGATCCGCGGTTGAGGTAGCCAGAGACCCCGCCACCGATGACGGGGGAGAACGGCACGAACGACGCGACGATCGTGACCATCGCCCCGAGGATGGCGTTTTCGGTCGTGCTCGGCGATACAATCCCGGTTGCGTCGAAGCGTCGTCGCGCGCGGGTCTGGAACCCGAAGAACGCGATACCAGCCACGACCAGCGTCACGCCGGTTAGTGTCAAGCTGACTCCGTTTCCCCAAATGAAGGCGTAGACCGCGTCGATCAGTTCGGGGTCACTCATCTCAGTCGATGTAATCCGTCCGGAAGCTACCCAAGACGTGACCCGCCCAACGTCCGCGAACCCGGCGAGGAGGTATCCGGCAGCTCCGAAAACCGCTCTGCGAGTACGAGAAACAACGAGATAGCCACATCGAACGTTCTGCTCAGCGGCTGCGTCTGCTCGTCACGATCCTGTACAACTGTCTCTTCATCAATTGTTGCTGAGGACATACCAATAGATACGATCTGTATGGACACATGGCTCCCGCCGTATCCATCCGTGCATTATATATTGAGACACAGTAGGACAGTCGGTATTCTCGATGTCGTCCTGAGATTATGGTGCGATTCAGGGACTCCTCGAATTGAACTGTGGAACACATCACCCGCCAGAGAAACTTCAGGAACGCCATGTATAGGACGGAATATGAGGGTGTCATAGAACGGTTAGCATGGTGTGGATAGTAGCGGAGAAGACGGCTACCATGGGTTCACAGGCCCTGGCAAAAACTCTGCTATCAGCTACCGTTCACTCAGCTACTACCGAAGGTATGTGGAGAGTTCTATGGCACCCTCTGCGGAGTTAGAACTGTTTTATACCCTGATGGTCGTGCTTCCCGGAGCATCCCCGCGCTCGTAGTTTGTGATTACGACGACCAGCCGGAGACATAGCGCGAGGAAGACTTGCGCTCGCGCGTGGACGCGGCCTCTGGCGCGCAGCGTCCCGAGGCCGCAGTCCTTGCAGGCTCCGAGTGTTCGTTCGGCCTGTGACCGGCGGTTGTACGTCTCGTCTAAAATTGATTGCTTGAGATGGACACTCTCACTGTGAGTCTCGATGCGGTCTTCGACCCTGTACTCGATGTCGAGCGGGTCATCGGTATTGCGCGGGTTGTACGGGACGACCGGCACCACCCCTGTACTCAGCAAATGATCGTGCCAGTCGAGGATATCGTAGGCGCTGTCGCCGAGCATCCACATCGGCTGCTTGACGACGAGCGCGTCACGGGTAACACGCATCGCCGTCTCTTGGGACGCCTGCTTGCTCTGGGTGAACTCCGCCGCAATCGGAATCTTTGCGCCGGTCGAGACTACCGTGCAGCCGTAGCCGTAGTAGTACTCCTCGGCAGTCGGGTCGTAGTTCTTCGAGGCGTCGGAATCGGTAGGCATAGCCCGGATATCGGTCGAATCGATGCAAAACGTAGAGTCGAGCAAGCCCCGTCGAGCGGCCTGCTTGACGAGGCGCTCGAAAACTTCCTTGACGATGTGTTCGAGGTCGGTGAGAAAGCGGTCGACTGCGTCTCGTGAGGGTGGCCGATTAAAGCCACATCCGAGCCAGACGGGGTCGTTGTTGAGTTCGCGTGTAACCGGGCGGATGCCGTAGATGTCCTTGTAGTAGCAGTGCAGAAAGCCTCGAAACAGCTCCGGCGGGTGGTGTTCACGTGTTCGCCCCTCGGGAGTGGGGGCGAACACATCGAATTCGGTCAGGAACTCGAATTGAAGATGCTCGAACAGTGCGAGAGTCTCCGTCTCTACAATATCGAAAAACGCCTCAATGTAGGAGTCCTCTCGTAGAATAGTCAAACTCATTTACCTCAGCACTCACTTCGGTCGCCGGTTTCGATATTTATCTTATATATGATTGATGTGAGAACGAATGACATGATTACTGGACTTTGGCTTTGGAAGCTCGGTTGAGCAGGTGGACGGCAAACCCACCGAGAACGACGTTGAAACCGATGAGAACGGCGACAGAAGGAATTACTGTATTCCAGAGACCCGAGAAGGCCGTTACGTAAAAAACCGTCATCACATTCTGGCCGAGCATGAACGCTCGAACACCGTCAACACCGTAGGTGATAGGATTGACCACTGCAACTGACTGAATCCATCCTGGAAGAACCTCAAGCGGGACAAACGCACTGGAGATGAACAACAGCGGAAACGTCAGAAGATTGGCGATCATGGTCGTCGCCTCTTGATCATGCGTTACGAGCGCGACGATATTCGAGAACGCCATGAACGCGCCACCGAATATCACTGCAATCGCTATGACGCCAATGAAACCCAGTAGCCCTGTCCGGAGATAGCTCCCGACCGACGCGCCTGACTGGAGATACAGCATCACGTAGCCAAGCAAGAGGATGATTGTGGTCTGGACGACAATTCGGACCACCTCCGACAGGACTTTGCCGAGGAACATGGCACCCCGGTCCATCGGTGAGGCGAGGAGTTTCTCGAACATTCCCGTGTCCATGTCGTCGACTAATCCGATACCGGAGACCGCAGCCGCAGCGAGCGCGGACTGAATCACGATGGCTGGGGTGAGGTACGTGATGTAGTTGATGTCACTACCGACCGTCTGAGCCAGTGCGCCGCTGACAATAGCGCCGAGGACTTCAGCCATCAACACGAAGAAGATGACCGGCTGGATCAGCGATGAGAACGTCACGAAGGGGTTCCGGGATGTCTTGACGAGCCACCGTTTGACACTGATCTGCATGTCTGCCACAGAGCTGTTCCCCGGAGCTTTCTGTGCGGTATCGCTACCAGAGACATCACCCTCATCGGTGATATTGCTCATTCGGCCACCTCCTGTTCAGGGACAGTAACTCTCTGTTCGTTCGCCCCGTCTTGGTTGGAAGCCTCCAGACTCTCACCAGTGAGCGTAAGGAACACGTCATCAAGCGTGGGCGACCGGACATCGAATCCAGTGACTACGACGTCAGCCTTGTGCAGCGCGACGAAGAGGTCACCTACAGCTTCCCGAGCGTCTTCGGCTGTGATGGTGAATCCATCGTCCGTTGTTTCAATAGTCGCCGCTTCGAGGGCGTCCGATTCACGCACTACTTCTATTGCGCGTTCTGTCTCTTGTCTGGACGAGTCTTCTAGTGCTAGGTCAAGAATGTCGCCACCAACAGCCGACTTGAGAGCGTCCGGGGTGTCAGTTGCGATAATTTTCCCGTCCTGAATCACGGACAGGCGGTCGCAGAGACGGTCCACTTCTTCGAGATACTGTGTCGTGAGAAACACGGTCGTTCCGTGTTCGTTGAGCTGCTCGAAGTAGTTCCAAAGGCGCATTCTGGCTTCAGGGTCGAGCCCGGTCGTCGGTTCATCAAGGAACACCAGCGGCGGTCGATGCACGAGGACGGTGGCAGCGTCCAGTCGCTTTTTCATCCCGCCGGAGTAGTTCTCTGCCCGCTTGTCAGCAACGTCCGTGAGACCGACCAAATCGAGAAGTTTCTCGATACGTTCATCTTGCTCGGAGGCTGGGACCCCATACACCTTGCAAGCAAATTGAATGTTCTCACGCGCGGTGAGTTCCTCGTCGACGCTGGTCTCTTGAGCCATGTAGCCGATGGATTCAGACACCGCCTGTGGCTCCGTTTCGACGTCATATCCGTTGATGGTCACCGAACCGTGATTCGGATGGAGCAGTGTCACGAGGGTCTTGATAGTCGTCGTCTTTCCGGCACCATTCGGACCCAGAAAGCCGAAGAATTCGCCCTTCTCAACAGTGAGATCGACACCGCGAACGGCCTCCGTCCCATCCGCATATGTGACATGTATATCGGCCGCATCAATGGCAAGTTGCTCTTCGTTTGGCTGGCGTACACGATCGACCTGCATTCGGGGAGGTTGCGACTCCATAGGGGTATGCCATACTTCGGAGGAGTCCCCGCTAAGCCTGTCTCTCACTTGTGCGGCAGTTTATATGCGGCGCAGGAGAAACCGAAATCTCACTCGGGGAGCGGCGGCCACGTCGACGCAACAGTTGTTTCGATGAGGTGGGTTTGTGCCCGACGGAGACGCTCGGAGAGCGACGAGGCGGTGATCCCAATCTCGCCAGCGATTTCATCGAGCGTTGCCATTCGCGGAATGTCGAAGTACCCCATCTCGTAGGCGATTCGCAGTGCCTCACGCTGCTGGTCAGTAAGTCCATCGCCCGCTTCTGCGGCCTCGCCATCGTACGTGAGTCGCCGCAAGGCGAATTCACCGTTACGCTGCCAGAACGTGCGAAACTCGTCCAACACCGCCTTATCGTTGAACCATCCACTTTGTATCCACCCGGTCGGCGTGACGCGGATTCGGTCAATAATAGAGTCGGTAGTGGCGAGTGCACGGAGCTCTGAGGGATCCTTGATATGATCGCCGAGTTGGGCTTCCATTCCCAGAGCCGGCAAAACCTGATATCGACACGTTTCGCCTGCCTGCCCGATCAGAGTATACTCCGCAACGAACGATGATGACTCGAATGCTTGCTCTATCGACGCGGGCGTTTCATGCGTCGCGTGCACGATGAACGGTGGATGATTCCCGTGATTGGGCTGGAGTTCGACATCCAGCGTTGCTTCTGGAACATCCCCTGCGACCCCCACCAGCGGGAGACGCTCACAGGTGATCTCGTATTCAGCGATGAGACCCATATCTCTCAATACCCACCATCACGGATATACAACTTGGAACGATTGCCCGCTCATCGCCGCTTAGTCGGCAATTGTCGACACTGTGCGAAAAGTTCTATGACACCCTCCGGAATATTGCAAATAGACTCGGCTAGGTAACGAGCACGTGATTATCCTAACTGTACACCACTTACGAATGGGTACGACGAAAGGATGTTGACGTTCGACCGAATATAAGATAGCCAGTATAAATGGCTAATACCATCTTTCAAACGGCATCCTCACGCGGAGATTCACGTCTTGACCTCATAGCCTGATGATATACACGCCCGAATTCGACTCCGAAGAGAGTGGATCCGTGACCGACGGGCAGGGTTTCGATGGTTCGTAGACGAGCAAGCGGTAGCAGGGTGCATTCCTCGACGATAGCGTGGTGTGGTACCGGTGCGGTCGTGGGAGTGTTCTGCTGGACCGCCTCGTCGTTGCTGGAACCCGTCGTCTTCGGTACCAGACCATACGATGCGACCGTATTCGACGTCTTCAGGCTACTGGGTTGGACGCTGATGATAGGCGGGGTGATCGGAGTGCCAGCTACTCTCGGCGACCAGTACGGGCGAATTGGCCGAATCGGCCTCGGAGTGGTAGCTTCCGGGATGGTTCTGGTCGCAGGACTACACGTTCGGGCTGTCACCGCGTCGGTGTCGGCTGGCTTCCGGGTAGTGCCCGCAGCCGGAGAGAATACGCTGTTTCTCATTGCTGCATATGGGGGATATAGTCTCGTGGTCGTCGGAGCAGGCTTGCTCGGAATCGGCCTGTGGAAGGATCCTGATCGCCCGACGATTACGGCTGTGCTTCTCGTATTCGCAGCCGTGCTTCCAATGGGGATGCTCCTCCCCTACGACGTTCTGCCGGCGGCGCTGCGAATGCTGTTACTGCAGTCCAATAATCTTCTCGTGCCGTTTGGAGTCGCTTGGGCGGCTCTCGGTGGCCTCGTTCACCGTCGCGCACGCCGACAGGACTAAGTTGATAATCGTGTGCCGACTCTTCAGCTCTGCTGACACTATACTGCCTCCCGAACAGTTATTCAATCCCATTTAGAATTGTTACTCTATGAGCATATTTGGAGAGTTCCGCGTGCCTCCAAGAGCCCTCGCTCTCTCCGAAACGTTCGATGCCGAGCCGACGACGGTGGTCGAGATCGACCGGCTTGTCGCCTCGGATATGGAGTCTCTGACCCCGTATTTCGTCGTCTCGGGGGTATCGAACGCGGCCTTCGAAACCGCCGCCCGTGCGGACGACTCGATCGACACCCTCCACCGGATGCAAGACGCCGAGAATCTCACTACGTACCGCGCGACGTGGGGTGACCACGTCGAATCCCTCGCCCAAGAGTATACGAGCGATGGAACATCAATCCTCAAAGCCAGGGGAGACGCTAATGGATGGGGTCTCCGAATCCGATTCGACAGCCAGGCACGTATCGGCGAGTTCACCCGTTTCCTCCGTGACCGGGGATTCTCGTTCGACTTGGTGCGCCTCCACGAGATGACCTACGCCAAGACCGGTAGCAGATTCGGGCTCACCCCGAAACAACAAGACGCACTGGTGACGGCCTGGCAGATGGGATACTTCGATCTTCCGCGTGAAGCGTCGATGGCGGCCGTGGCCGAGGAACTGGGTATCACGCCGCAGTCGCTCTCCGACCGCTTGCGCCGGGCCCATCACACGCTCATCGGCGACACGCTACGTGCGGCTATGCCCATCGATCGAGATGGCACCTCAAAAACTGAGTGAGGCTTCAGGTCTGAAGATTCGAGTCGTAGCCCGCTCAGTAACAGACACCAGCCACCGGTGACGGCTTCAACAATTACGCGGTCGGGCTTGTTGAAATCTACTGTCGGTGTCAGTATTGGCATGCAAGATACAGAGGATGTAGTCAGCAGAGCGGGAATGACGACA
Source organism: Halorubrum sp. Ea8 (assembly GCF_002252925.1). Classification (NCBI taxonomy): domain Archaea; kingdom Methanobacteriati; phylum Methanobacteriota; class Halobacteria; order Halobacteriales; family Haloferacaceae; genus Halorubrum; species Halorubrum sp. Ea8. The sequence goes on along the minus strand of NZ_NHPF01000109.1, from coordinate 3,443 downwards.
ACCGTCACGCGACTTCGTTCACACACTTCACTACGAGTATTTATTCTCGGCCAGCGTAACCGTGGCATGTACCCGAAATTCATACTTCGGTTAGAAGGGGCTGGGATCGCCGCTGTGGCGACGGCAGCATATTTCACGATTGGTGGCCCGCTGTGGCTGTTCGTGATCCTTGCGCTCGCCCCCGACATCTCGATGGTGGCGTACCTCGCTGGCCCTCGGGTCGGCAGTGCCGTCTATAACGCGTTCCACACGTACCTCACGCCAGTCGCACTCGGGGCGGCTGGGATGTGGTTCGGCATGGCGACCGTCATATGGGTCGCACTCATCTGGGCCGCTCACATCGGAGTTGACCGTGCGGTTGGCTACGGACTAAAGTATCCGACCGGATTCAAACACACGCACCTCTCCGGTGCGACCGACCCCGGCACTCCGGCGGGGAACTCCGCCGAAGCTGTCTCCGACGCCGCCAGGACGAGAAACGACTGAAACGAAGCCGCAAACAACGTTTCCGAGGCTCGAACTGTCCGTACAGCGGCTCCTCAACGAACCGTTTCGGGGCTGCCGGTACCGGGGTAACCGATTCTGTGACTGATATCGCCAAATTCGGATTTCTAAATTTAAAATAGGGGCCATTCGATACGTCCTCGACACCCCGTCTCCTCACATCATCCGCAGGGAGACCTCGCCCACGTCGCTGAAGACGTGGAGGCGGGACCCGCCGGCGTTGAGCCGACCGGTAACCCGCCGGCGCTCGGACCGGCCTCCGGTGAGCGGGAGGTCGGAGTCGACACTGGCGTCGGACTCGGCTACCACGTCGAGGTCCAGCGTCTCGTCGATGCCGACGACCACGTCGCCCATCTGGGTACCGATCTCGATATCCGTTCGGAGGCCCGCGAGATCGACCTTGATCTGGCCGAGTTCGGTTCGGACGCGGTCTAACCCCGTCACGTCGTCGGCGAGGATCGTTCCGAGCTCCGACTCGAGAGTGAGGTAGCCGTCGACGCGCGCGGCAGTCACGTCCCCCAGATTCGTTCGGGCGATCGTATCGCCGCGAGTATCGAACAGGGAGACGTTCCCGAGCCGAGAGGCGACCGAGGAGACGATCGGTCCGGCAGTGCCCTGTGGCACGGTAATCGATACGTCCGTCCCCGGCGAGGAGCGGGTGAACCACGTCACCTCGTCCGCGAGACTCGTTTCGACGGTGAGGACGCCGCTCTCCACCCCGATCCGAACGGTAATGTCTTCGAGACCCCGAGCACCGACGACCGAACGTTTGAGAACGCGGACCCCGATCTCGTCGGTGTTCACCGCTCGTACGGTCACGTCGCCGATGGCGTTGGTGACCCGTATTTCTTGTACATCGGGTGGCGCAAACGTACCCGTAACGGCCTCTGTCACCTCGTCCCGCTGGAAAGGGCCGCGAGCGAGACAGCCGGACAACGATCCGACGGCCACGAGGGCGCCGGTGCCGACGAACGCGCGGCGGGTCAAGGACTGTCGATCCGATGGACTAGCTTGAGTACTCATATCAACCAAGTATATGACGAGGATTGACTGATGATTGGTGCCGTACCCATCCGGTACTTAAATAATCAGGCGACGGCGGTCCTCTGCGTTGGTGAAGACAAAGAGTATATAAAACGCGGATAGGTACGGCGAGCACAATCTTGCGGCCTCCTCCCGTATTGAGTGCTGTATGAGTCAGCTTGATGAACAACTCGGCCACCGTTCTGACGGAATCGCAATCGAACTTGTCGGACTGAGCAAGCAGTACGGCGACGTCACTGCGCTCGATAACGTTTCCTTGACAGTCCGCGAGGGAGAGATTTTCGGGTTCCTCGGGCCCAACGGCGCCGGGAAGTCGACAACCATCGACATTCTCCTTGACTTCGTCCGCCCGTCGGCAGGGACGGCGACCGTCTTGGGCGACGACGCACAGACGGAGTCGCTGGCCGTGCGACAGGCGGTCGGCGTACTCCCGGACGGCTATCACCTCTACGATCGGCTGACGGCTCGACAGCACCTCGAATTCGCAATCGCATCGAAAGAGAGTGACGACGATCCGATCGAACTGCTAGAGCGCGTCGGTATTGCCGACGCGGCCGACCGGAAGGCCGGCGGCTTCTCGAAGGGGATGAAACAGCGCCTCGTCCTCGCGATGGCGCTGGCCGGCTCGCCGGAGCTGCTGATCCTCGACGAGCCGTCGACTGGGCTTGACCCGAACGGGGCGCGCGAGATGCGCGAGATCATTCGGGCGGAGCGCGACCGCGGGGCGACGGTGTTCTTCTCCTCGCACATCCTCGAACAGGTCGAGGCAGTCTGTGACCGCGTCGGGATCCTCCGGAACGGCGAACTGGTCGCCGTCGACACCATCGACGCGCTTCGGGATGCGCTGGGGACCGACACTCGACTGGTCCTCACCGTCGAGTCAGTGACCGACGATATGGTTGACGCGGTCGCTAATCTTCCGGACGTGACCGGCGTTCACGCCGACAGCGAGACTCGCGTGACCGTGATGTGTGCGCCGGACGCGAAGACGGCGGTCATACACGCCGTCGAGGCGGCCGGCGGGACCGTGGTCGACTTCGATGTCGAGGAGACCTCCCTCGAGGAGATGTTCGCGGCCTACACGACGGATGACGACACGGCCACGAGCAGCGCAGACGAGGACGACCGCGAAGTCGTGACTCCCTCGGCCGACGGCCAGGAGGTGCGCGCATGAGCTGGGCCGTCGTCGCTCGGAAGGATTTCCGGGACGCGAGGCTCTCGAAGGCCCTCTGGGCAATCACCGCCGCGTTCGTCCTCCTTTCTGCAGGGCTGGCGGTCCTCTACGCTACCGTCCCGGAACTCAGTCAGGATATCGGTGAACTGAGCACCCTCGGATACCTGACGCTCCTGCTGGCCGTGATGACGCTGTTCGTCTCGGTCGCGGCGATCGTCATCGGTGCGGGAGCGATCGCCGGCGAACGCGAACGCGGCTCTAGCAAGCTCCTGTTGGGCTTCCCACACAGCCGCGCGGACGTGGTTCTCGGGAAGCTCATCGGCCGTACTGCGGTGCTCGCGGTTGCCATCCTCGTCGGCCTCGCCGTCACGCTCGCGGTGATCGTCGCGTTGTTCCCGACGTTCTCGCCGGTCGACTACGCGATCTTCGCCGCGGTTACGCTCCTATTTGCCCTCGTGTACGTGGGCATCATGGTCGCCGTCTCCGCGACGACGGGGAGCGGCGGGCGGGCGATGGCGTTTGGGGTTGGCGTGTTCGTCCTCCTCGAGTTCCTCGGCGATCTCCTAGCCCCGGCAGTCATGTTCGTTGTGAACGGGTTCTCCTTCGGCGGAATCGCGACGGTGCCGGGCTGGTATGCGTTCCTCAACATCGTCACGCCATCGGCCGCCTACCAGAACGCCCTCGGGTGGTTCCTCGGTGACGGTACCGCGGCGGCCCTGAC
>NZ_NHPF01000008.1:0-23284 GCF_002252925.1 Halorubrum sp. Ea8 | reverse complement strand
GCAGGCGTCTGCACCGTCAGGTGGCCAGTAACGCTCGCTCCGTCAGCGGTGCTCACGTCGACATCGTACTCACCGGCATCGAGATCGCCGGTCGCACTCTCGAAGGTGACGGTCTCGGTATGGTCGAGACCGAGTTCACCTGTCGTGATGGTCTCAGTGTGGTCGCCCACAGTGAGTGTCACGTCGAAGGTGCTAACCTCTTCACCGAGGTTCGTCACGTTGACTGCGACGGGTTCGTCGTCGCCGTGGACGATAGTGGCACTGTCGCTCTGCCCAGCAATGTCGAGGTCTGTCAGGTTCGCTTCTGCAGGCGTCTGCACCGTCAGGTGGCCAGTGAGCTCATCGTCGGCCGTGCTCACTGTAACGGTGTACTCACCGGCTGCAAGGTCACCAGTCGCATTCTCAAACGCAACGGGCACTGTTTCGTCGCTTGCAACCTCAACGATCTGTTCGCCGAGGACGGTGTCACCGTCGTCGGTCGCGAGTTCAACGGCAACGGCACCGTCTGCAGTGCCGTTGTTCGTCACGTTCGCGCTGATCGTCTCGTCGTCGCCGTGGACGATAGTTGCGCTATCACTCTGTCCGGCGATATCGAGATCGCTCAGTTCGCTCTGCCCGTCTTCAACAGGCGTGTACACCGTCAGGTTCCCGTCAACCTCATCGTCGGCGGTGCTCACAGTCACGTTGTAGTTGCCGGCTGCGAGGTCGCCAGTTGCGTTCTCGAAGACGATGGAATCGGTGTGATCGAGCCCGAGTTCATCTGTCGTCTTGATCTGGTTGTCTTCACCTTCGATATCGAGCGTGACCTCGAAGTCACTCACTTCTTCACCGAGGTTCGTCACGTCAACGGCAACGCTCTCGTTGTCGCCTTCGATTAGTTCAGCGGAGTCACTCTGTCCGGCAATGTCGAGGTTCGTGAGATCCGACTCAGCCGGCGTTAACACGGAGAGGTGTCCGGTAGTGGTGTCGTCGGCCGTACGCACTGTTACGTCGTAGTCACCGGCCGCGAGGTCACCAGTCGCGCTCGCAAAGGTCACTGTTTCCGTCTCGGCACTCGACAGGTCGGTGACACGGACGGTGTCAGTGACCTCCTCGTCAACCAGTAACTCGACCGTGACGGCACCCGTCTCGTCGCCAACGTTGGTGACGTTGGCTGTAACGGACTCATCGTCACCGGCGACGATCTCGGCAGAGTCATTCTGTTCGGCAATATCGAGCGCCGAGAACTCGGATTCGGCAGCGGTCAGCACCGTAAGATCACCAGAGACGTTAGCGTCACCAGTCGTCACGCTCACGTTGTACTCGCCCGCCTCGAGGTCGGTCGTGGCACCCTCGAAGGTGACGGTGTCAGTCTCATCGAGGCCGAGTTCCTCACTGGTGCGCGTGACGTTTGCTGCGCCCTCAACGTCGAGCGTGACGTCAAAGTCGCTCACTTCCTCACCGTCGTTAGTCACGTTGACCGCGACAGGTTCATCATCACCAGCGACGATCTCAGCGCTGTCACCCTGTCCGGCAATCTCGAGATCCGCAAGGGCCGGATCGGCAGGTGTCTGAACCGTGAGGTTCCCGGTGAGCTCATCGTCGGCCGTACTCACCGTGACGTTGTACTCGCCCGCTGCGAGGTCACCGGTCACGTTCTCGAAGGTCACCGTGTCAGTCTCGTTGAGACCGACCGCAGCGCTCGTCTGGTTCACCGACTCTTGGCCTTCGATATCGAGCGTGACCTCGAAGTCGCTCACTTCTTCGCCGCGGTTCGTCACGTTGACGGCGACACTCTCGTTGTCACCGGCGACGATCGTTCCGTTTGCACCCTGACCGTCGACGTCGAGGGTCTCGAGGTCAGATTCAGCCGGGGTGAGGATCGTCACGGTCGTCACATCGGCGACGCTCCCATTGACGAAGCCAGCGGTAGCGTCCGCGTTCGGGATAGCGCCACTGTAGGCCCCGTCCGCAGCCGGGAAGTGTAACATCGCGACGTACTCATCCGTCGCGTTGATTTCGTCGACAGGGATGTCCGCGTTAGTCTGGGTTCCAGTCAAATTCGCCGAGGACCCGATGGGGTCACCGACACTCCCGTCCTTAGCAGTTTCGTGGACGACGACGACGTATTGGTCAGTGGGGGCGAGATCAGTCGTCGAGACGGTGACCGTCGAGGTGTTGTTGACGTACTCCTGCTCGTCGAACTCGACAGTTCCTTGCGAGACGATTGCAGCGTCGCCAGTCAGGATTTCACTACCAGTCTCGGTAGAGGCAATGTCGCCAGGTTCGTACTCACTGCTCAGGTTGTCTTGCGGCACCAAGACGGCCTCATGTACACCTGGGAATCCAGTGGTGTTCTCGACCGGAACGACGACATCAGTACCATCGAGTTCCTCTGCACTGCGCTGCTCAATTCCGACAATAACTGGATTCTCATCACCAGGGGCGACAAGAAGAATCGCACTGTCGGTGTCAGCGCTCACGTCTTCCACGACGACACCAGGTTCGGTGACGTTCTCGTCCGTCAGGGTGCTCGATGCAGTCGCTTGCTCGTTGAGCGTGAGCGTAACGACCGACACGGTGCCGGCGTCAGTGACGCCGCCAGACACCACACCGTCAGTGCTAGTGTGTTGTAGCACCGGGAATGCACCAGGTGCTTCAAGCGTTTCTTCAGTGGTGTCGTCATCGACGATGTGGATCATCGCGATGTACGTACCAGTCTCGTTGATACTGACAGAATCACCGTTGGTATCCTCAAGCACGAGCGGCTGGCCAGTCACCTCGCCAGTGACAACTTCGGTTGTGCCAACGAACGCTCCAGGCGTTCCGTTGTCACGTTCATGGAGGTTAACTACGTAGCGGGTGTCGCTGTCGGCGCCAGCGCCATCATCAAGCGTCGCGTTGACCGCCAAGTCATCATCACCAGCTGCGTCGACAACAGTCTGATCGTCGAACGCAACCATCCCTTGGTAAATTGGAGCCGACTGCCGATCAAGGATACTGAGTGCAGTCTCGTCCGACACCGGATCACCAGGTGCGTACGATTCACTCAGCTGTCCAGTTGGAACAATGTGGGCAGTATGTGTTCCGGGGAAACCACTCGTGTTCTCGATCGGCACGATTGTACTCGTCCCATTGAGCTCGGCGGCTGTGTAACTCTCAGCGCCAGCAACGATGAGCTCTCCACTATTGGTTTCGTACGTAACGATGAGGGTGCTATCTGTATTTGCAGAAACGTCATCAACTTCGACAGCCGGGGTGGACAGATTTGCGTTCGTGAACGTACTCGAGGCCGTTGCCTGTTCACTAAACGTCAGCGAGCCAGTCGGCTGTGTGACTGTGAGTATCCCAGACGCTTGCGAGAAATCACCACTATCAGCCACGGTGACGGTATAAGTATCATCAGAGAGATCACTAAGTGGGTCTGAGAGGGTTAGTGTCTCCTCGTCACCGGGTGCAAGGCTGCCGGTGGTTCGCGTTTCGTTGACAACGACAGCGCTGTCATTCTCGATCGTGAATTTGATATCGAAGCTCTCGGCGGGTGCCGTGTTGTCACCATCATTCGAAACAGTGACTGCAACGTCACCAGCACTCCCACTTGCGATGTTAGCATCTGTGCCCTGTCCTGCGATATCGAGCGCACTCACGTTGGGGAGTGCTTTACCAGCGTATGCCTCTTCGGTAACGCTCAGTTGGATGGTGTTCGTGAGGTCCAGCCGTGAGTCACCGAGGTCAAGCTGCGTGTTATTTGCGAGGATATAGGAGGCGTCCGTGTTTCCATTAACAGCCTCGATCGTTGCCAGCTCCCCGTTTACAATGAATTGGGCCCGTTCACCATTACCTTCAACGGCGATATCGAGCTCAACACCAGGTTCAGCACCGTTGACGGTGACAGCAGGCGCATCACTCGGCGCTGTGAACTGACTGTCACCGCCTTCAATTGGTCGCTCTTCCGCGGGGACCACGAGATTCTGACTGAGCGAACCATCTGGTGTAACGGTTGTCGAATCAATCTCTTGGAACCCACTCTGGGCGACTGCCCCTCCAGCCAGTCCTAGTGTTCCGACGATACCCCCGAACACAACGATCGTGGCGAGCACCACCACCGCTGTCCGAGATATCGCTGATGACTGGCCTGTCATCTCCACTCACCAGCACTTGGGACGGAATCCTTGACGTCATGAGTATGTACCATTAGTATATTGCTTTGGTTTATCCCGGGGCAGTATAAATCCCGGTGATAGAGTTGATACGTTCGGCATCGAAATGTTTCGTTCATATCGCCGCAGGCTGGCGATTTTTACCGCGAGGATGTTTTCGATGTAGATCTTCGGTAGCTACCGAGATCTGCAATCTACAGGCTGAGCAGGCCGAGTGCCTCGGGGCTTGACCCCGAGGCGGTCCACTGACCGGAATTGCGCCACCACGAGGAGTTGGCCCCGCATCGCTGGTAGTCGACAGACAGCTCCACTCAGCTTCGCAGGGGTTACCACGAAGAGAATGATTGCTTGAGTAACTTAATCCCGCAAAAATAGAATAAGTCGAAAGCAAACGGCCGCGGTCGAACCGCGGTTACGTTGCGTAGTTAGTTGCTCTCCGAGTACCCGGTGACGTTGTCGGCGTCAACCGTTCCCATATCCGTGTAGCCCTGGAAGTTACTTCCGTTACTGAGGTACACGTCTTCCTCGGTATTGTCATTGAACGTGTTCCCGCCGCTCAGGTCAACGTTCATCGGTTGGGTGTTCGAGCCGGTATGGGTTTTCGCAACGATCCCGTACGCATTGGAACCAATCGTGTTGCCGTTAACATCCACACTGTCGATACCGCCACCGTAGTACGTCGTGATAGTGACTCCTCCGTAGAAGCCAGTGACATCGTTACCAGTGATGGTAACGTTTTGCGTCGTACTTGAGTCAGTGTCGAGCACCACGATACCGTCAAAGCGATTGTTCTCGGTTTCACGGTCGCCAGTGACAACATTATCCGAGATCACGACGTTCGAGGCGTCAACCCGGATACCCTGGGCATGGCTCCCCTCCGACGAGCGGCCGTCAGCGGCGACACGCTCAACGGTGAGACCCTGAACCGAGGTGTTATCTGCTGTCACCGAAATAGTCGGTGTCCCATCCACAGCCGACGGTGCAAACCGGATCGTCGGGCTCGCACCGTCAGCAGCTTCGAGCGTCACACCCTCGGTATCAACCGTCACCGATTCATCGTAGGTGGCCTCGGAAATGCTCACTGTTGCGTCGGTAGCAGCTGCGTCAACAGCCGACTGGACCGAGGACGTCAGGAGCGCATCGACCGAGAACCCGTCCCGGTCCTCATCAACATCGTCCACCGACACACCCTTGTCAAAGGAGTTGTCGGCAAGCACTGCATCGGTGTCGACAACATTACCGCCAGTGTCGAGTGCAAGGACGTGGTCGGCGTTATCTGCGAACGAGACGTCCGCGACATTCACTGCACCATCAGCGAAGGTTGCTGCACCGTTATCGGCAACGAGAAGCCCCGTAGCCGAGGAACCAATTTCACCGCCGCTAATTTCGATGTTATCGAAGGTTTCACCGCTCACATCAGGGTTTCCAGCAGCCCCTGAGGAATCGGTGAGCACTGCAACTGCGGCGTCGTTCGTGCCAGTAGCGCTGTAGGTATTGTCCGTCAGCGTGACGTCACTCCCAGCAACGCGAACTGCCTGTGCAACGGTAGACCCCGAGCCAGTGCGCTCAACAGTGAGGTCGTCGACCGTCACATCATCTGCATCGACAGCCAGAGCCGGCGTGCCATCAGCAGCATCAAGCGTCACCGACTCACTGCCAGTGTCGCTGGTCACCGTGACCCCGTCAACCGAGACAACAGCGGAGCTGCTGAGATCAATATCGTCAGCGACGATGATCTCGGCGACGTTGTCACCGAACTCGCCATTGCCCGCTGCAGCGTCAATAAGCTGGGGGCTAGTTTCGACGTATTCGGTGAAGGACCCGCCCTCAGTGTTCGTGGTGCCGCTGAGCGTGTAGGTTCGGGCGCTCACCGTTCCTCCGAACGTCGTCGTTGTGTCGGCTGCCGTCGAGAGCGTTCCACCAGCACGGGTGTTCTGGACCTGTGCGTTGTCGCCGTTGATGGACACGTCACCCTCAGCGTCAACGTCGTCAAGCTGGACGTTATTAGCGTTCACAACCACGTCACCGGGACTGTTCGCGGTGACGTCGAGCTGGTTGAGGGTCGTGCCGTCACCGTTGAGCGTGAGGGTCCCCACGACGTTGATGCCGCGGAGCCGCACGTTCTCGCCCTCAATGGTGAGATCGTCCTCGATCGTGGTTGCGGTGTCACCCGCGCCACGCAGCGTCACGTCATCGTTCGTCACGGTCTGTTCGAAGCCGTCTTCGAACACACCGGAACCGAGTTCGAGCGTCTGACCGTCCTGCACCTCATCGAGTGCGGGGGCGAGGCTGTCGTACGTCGCGCCCGTCTGCACGTTCGTGACGGTACTGATCGTCGACGAAGTCCGCTCGTCGACATTGTCCACGGTCGGCGCGTCAGGCGCCGGGATCCGCTCCGTGACAGTCAGCCCGTCGTTGCTGTCCTCGTTGACAATCACGAGGTACGCGGCGTGTGGGTGGACTTCCTCGCTGCCGACACCGCTGCGGAAGTTGCCGCCGAAGCCGTCAGCACTCGGTGACGTGAACGTATCACGCGTCTGCGTGGCGTCGGTGTCACCGTACAGGTTCTCACCCGTCGTGAACGGCTGGGCAACGTAGTCTGTGTCGCCGCCGGGGAACAGGGCCCGGTTCACCGTTCCGGCCTGTTGGGCCGGCACGAAGTTCAGACCCTTTTCGTATTCGAAGGCGTTCCGGCTCGTGTCCAGCGCACTCCGCTCGTTCTGGTACTCGATGAGAGCCGTCTCGGTTTCGCCCTGGTTGTCGACGACGTAGCCGTCGAAGGCGTCGACTTCATCATTTTCGAACGTACTAGCGCTGACGGCCTCGAACTGATCGTCCTCGGCATTCCACTTGTACAGCGTCCCCTGGGTGTCTTCACTGAAGACATCGGAGATCTGGTTCCGCTCTGGGTTCGGCTCAGCCGGGAAGCCGACACTCACCGTGCTCTCAGCCGGAATGACGACGTCGTGACCGAAGTCACGCGTCTCGGTGATGTCGCTGATAGTGCTGTCAGTCTGATCTTCCGTGAGGAACGGATCGTAGACGACGTTGTCAGTCACACCGGCCGCGGCGTCACTTGCGGGACCCTGTGCAGTCCCGAAGTAGTTCAGCGTGCCATCGAGCGTCGCGTCGTCAGCGTTCTCGATGTCGGTCGCGTCGTTCGCGAAGTCGTTTCCAGTCACGGTGAGCTCGTCGGCACCGTCAGCGATGACAAGCCCATCGCCGTTGTTGGCGATCTCGTTCAGCGTGACTGAGGAATTCGACGCGTCGGCGAGGTCAAGCGCCACACCGACGTCGTTCGCCGTAATAGTGCTGTCGGTAACCGTCGCGTTCCCGTCTGTGACATCGATCCCGGCTGCGTCGTCGCCGGTGTTGGCTGTCACCGTCGCGTTCGTGACCGTCACGTCGTCAGCACCACTAACAATGACACCGTTGGTGTTGGCATCGACCGTCGCGTCGGTCAGAGTAAGGCCAACCTCCTCGAGTGCAACGCCGTCGCCGGCGTTATTCTCGATGACGGTGCCGTCAATGTCGTACTGGGCGCTCGCATTGGTGACACCGTTGTCCGTCACACCAGCGGCGCCGTTGTCGCTGATTTCCCCGTCAGTAATGGAGAGGGCATCGTCAGCAACCCAGACACCAGCCTGCTCAAAGTCAGTGATAGTCGTGCTGTCAATGTCCGGCGCCGTGTTGTCAGCGGCGTCAATACCGTATGCGGGCGTCGCACCGTTATCGTCGCCGTCAACACCACCCGTGAGGGTGCTGTCGGTGACCGCAAGGGTCACACCGTCAGCAACAGCGATGCCGGTGCCGGTCGTGCCGGACGTCTCGCCGATAGTCGAGCCGTCGACAGTGAGCGACCCACCAGTCGCGGCAACGCCAATCGGCATGTCATTGATACTTGAACTGATGGTGCTCGTGACGGTCACCGAATCGACCGTGAGAGCGCCAGTGTCCGAATCAATGATCGCGTCCTCATCGTAGTCACTCGGTGCGAGGTAGTCGCCGTCAGCGTCGATAGCGAGCGTCTCGATGGCTACACCGCCGACAGTCACATCGATCCCGTCAGCAATGGTCGGGTTATTCTCACCAGCGATGGTCACGTCGGTCGTGTCTACCGTGACAACGCCTTCGTGGTCGTACTCAGGCGCGGTGTCGCCTTGGACCTCACCCTGTACAGTCACGGTCGCGTCGTCAGCTGCGTTACTCGCAGCGAGGTCAACAGAGCCGTACAGGTTGTCAGAGCCTTCGTCGACCGTGACCGCACGATCGAACTCGTTGTCAGCAATCTGGATGTCAGTCGGTTGGGTGAGGCTCGTCAGGAAGTTGTTTGCCTCAACGTCGAGCCCACTGTCGTCAACAGCAACCAGGGTCTCGAAGTTAGTGATCTTAGTCTCGGTGACCTGGAGGTCAACCGGAAGGCCGTCCTTCCCGGGCTTTTCAACGCCGTCGAGGTCGATCCCCACGTCATCGCCACCGATGCTGGGCCCATCAATCTCGACGTTGTCAATCACGAAGCCGTCGCGGTCGTCCGCGCCGGTCGCGAGGACAATCCCGGACGCATCAACGCTGAACTCGCTGTTCGTGACGTTGATGACGTTGACGTCGTCACCAGTCGTGTCAACATCGAGCCCGGTGCCGTCAGAGGTGACGTGAAGGTTGTCAAAGTCACTCTGCGCGTTCTCGCTGTTAACGTCGATTGCGGCCCCACCGTTGTCGTTGACAATCGTGAGGTCGCTGATGTCGTGGTTGTTCTCGTTGGTACTGGACAGAATCTCGAGGCGCGTCTCGACAGTAACCGTGTCCTCCTCACCCGAGATCGTGATCGCTTCACGGTCGGGGACGGTGACCGGTGCGTCGTCATCGTAGACCGTCGGGCCACCGACGCTGGTGTTGATCGTCTGGACTTCGAGGTCGACGGTCTGTGAGTCCGCTTCGTCGCTGTCAGCGACCAGATCAGCGGCCTCACTCACACTACCGGGGAGGTAGGTCCGACCATCGCCAGTGTCCGCTTCAACGTTCGCGTAGATGTCCGACGTGATGTCGAACGTGTCCGAGTACGTTTCGTGGTCCGGACCAGCAACGAGCGTGCCGAAGCTGTTGTTCAGCTCCGAGTTGTTGTACATCGCCGTGTAGTCCGACCCAAGCACGGTCCGATCGTCAGCACCCGTGTCGGCCACGAGCTGTGCGTGCCCGGTAATGACGTTATCTTCGAACGTCAGCGCATCGCCGCTGCCGAAGATCCCGCCACTGCCGAAGTCGAGCACTTCGCTGAACTCGACCCCGACGCTGTCGTCGCCACCAGCGACGTCAGCCCCAACGATAACGTTGCCCTCAATGGCAGCGCTTGTCGTCTCGGGCAGGTCGTAGTAGAGTCCGGTGAAATCGGTGCCGCCGCGCATCTCGTTCTCGATGACGCGAACCGACCCGAGTTCCTCTTCTTCGTTCTGGCTGGTGGCATCATCATCTTCGATCAGGCGCACAGCCTGCCCATCCTCGAGGGCGGTGAGGCTGTTGTCCTCAACGACGTAGTCGTTGCCATCGGTCGCCGTAACGATGTCCGTAATGGTAACGGCAGCAGTGGCACCGTCGAAGTTGGCATTCCCAGTGACCGTATTATCGGTGACTGTCACCGACTCCTCAGCAGCCACGTCGGTGTCAGTATCGACGTTGATGCCACCGTTGTTTCCATCGGTTGTGACCGTCGAGTTCGCGACAACGATGTCACCGTTTCCAGTGGCGTCGATGTCAATTGCAATGTCAGCGGCACCACCATCAAGGGTCGCGTCGGCTGTGACGCCCTCAAGCGTGGCGTTCGGTGCCGTCACGTCGTAGGTCCGACCGTCAGCGTCCGTAATGGAGACGGTGTCCCCGTCAGCCGTGTAGTCGCCACCGGTCGTGTTCTTGAGGGTGACCTCAGCAATAGTGCCGAAGTCGAAGTTGTTTGCGACCGTATCAGCAACGACAACAGTACCTGCGTTGCTGGTAGTGGTCGCGAGGTCTCCGTTAATCGTGAAGCCGGAGACACTCACGTCGCCGTCAGGCGTCGTATCTGCGTTCAGGTTAACGGTATTCTCGATTGTTGCATTGTCCTCAACGTCGAAAAACGAGACGTTCTCAGTCGAGATATTAACAGAACGATTGTGGTCGTACGTTCCGCCGTAGACCCGAATGGTGTCATCAGGGCTTGCGGCGACGTTGTCAGTTTCATTGATAGAGCCGTAGATGTTGGCACCTTGGACGGCGGCCGTCTCGTTGAAGGCGACCGCAGCCTGCGAGTCACTATTGTCCGCGAACGCGTTGTCCGCGAGAAGCGCGTCCATATCCTCACTCGCCGTGGCCGCGATCTGTGTCTCGAAGTCCTGGATATCGTTGTGCGCAACGGTCTCGAAGCCGTTCGAGACGTCAATACCAGTGTCACCATCACTAAGGCTCAAATCCTGAGCGGTAATGGTGTTATTCGTGACTGTGGCGTTGTCCGATGCGCTGAAGTTGACGCCAGTGTTAAGCCCAGACTCATCCACTATCGAGTTCGTCAGCGTCGGACTTTCGACACCATCACCAGCATCAGTAACGCTGTCGGTGATCTCAAGCCCATCGACAGTCACATTAGCAGCACTGTACTCAACTTCGCCCGAAACGGTCGGATCATCACCGCTGGCGTCAGGCTGAACAGTCAGCCCGTCAGTAGCCAGATCTACAGGAGCATCGTACGACCCATCGTCGAGACGGATGGTGTCACCAGCATCGGCCGCCTGGTCAGCGTTCGAGATGGTGTTGAAGTAGCGCTCACTGTCGTCCTCTGCGTCGACGAGCGTGATCTTCTCCGAGTGGACCGTCTGTCCATCCGCGAAGGTGCTCACGTCGTCACCAAGCCGGACTTGCTCGAGCGTGGTGTCAGAATCGAACGTTCCAGCAACGTACTGGAAGTCGTCGACGTTCTCGTTTTGGAGATCCGAATCGCTCTCTCCAACGAGCTGATCGAAGACGGCACCGTAGTCACTCTCGCTCGCGAGAAGTGTCGAGGCAGCGGCGCCCGTGTCAGCTCCATTATTATCTACTGAGAGGGCGACGACCTCGTCGTTCTCAATATCCGCATTGTTGTTGCTAGTAGCGTCAGTGTCGACGAGGCCGTCAATCTGCGCCCCTTCTGGTGCAACGACGATGAAGTCGTGCGACCCGTCGACGTCTTCGAGATTGCCCGTAATCTGTGAGAAATTAGATTGCGGGGCGTACTCGATGAAGACTGCCGACGTGGTCGATCCAGCTGCCGGACCCGTGTCGAACTCGGCCGGTGCCTCGTCAAGGAACGTCGCCGGCGCTGTGGCCGGATCAGCAGAGACACCGGACAGTTCTGCAATCCGGTCAGGTGTCAGCTCGACGCCGACGAACTCACCGATTTCGGTTCCAGTCGCATCAACATTAACAGCACCGTCATCGGTGACATCCACATCATCGTCACCATCAGGTCCAACCGCAAGGACCTGATTGGAACCGACGTTTAGATCAGCTCCGATATCGTCGCTCTCGTCGAAGACCTGATCATATGTCCCGCCGGTCTGGGCGCCGACACCGCCGACGAAGGCCATCCCGCCCATCGAGACGAGCATAATCAGCGCAAGCGATACGGCCAACAGCTGTTGTGGGTTTATCCGATCGCGTAAACTCATGAGTATCCCTCAGGAGTCCCAACATTTGCTGTCCCATTCGCCACACCAAGTCTATCTACCATTGGTATGTTGCTCTGGTTTATGGCGAACCTACATAAAGACACGGGATAGGTCAGTAAGGGTGCATGAGCCAACTCGGGACTGTCGTGAGACTACTGTCAAGCCCGCCTCTGGTGAGGATTTAGGTTCGAAACGATCGCAGTAGACGGGTGTCAGCCTATAATTATCTATTGACGCGCACGCGAGGCAGAGGAAGTTGTCTTCATTTCGATGGTAGCGTCAGCAATTTTTCGCAGATTGTCCCGAACTTGTCGTCGAGAGCCGTCTGGGCGAGGCGACGAAACAACGTGAGTGGCTTCTAAATCTCTTCAGTGGCGGCGGCGTTGGTGAGGTGCAGAAAGTGGGGAGACGCTCCTCTCAGTCAATCGTCCCGCGGATCGTCTGTGATTTCATACACACTACTCCCGATATTTTGGACATGACCGTGTTCTTCGAGGCGACGTAGCCGCTGTTGTACGTGTGATGTGTAGAATAAGATGATATGTTACTCTGTACGTGGATCCTCTAACATCTCATACAACCCAGTATGAACTCGTTCTACGTACCCAAGCTCAACGAATCGGTTGAGCCGGTTTGCAACGTTTTGTCGACTGTAACCGTGCTTGTCAGCGACATATGAGGGAGTACATCGACCTTCCTCTAGCGTTTCCAGAATCGCACGGTCAGTGGGGTTGAGGTCTATTTCGGTCATATCCGTTACTTCGTTTATTCAGACACACTCTGAATGGTGTTTCCATTACCTGAAGGTACAAGACGTTCGTATTAATACATTCGTTATTTTAATGATGGTGGAGGTACAACTACGGAACAGAAGCGCGGGACACTGGTCAGGAGTTGGCCGGGGCGTGCGACAACACGCCCGACCGCGCTTCCATCAGGGAAGCATGTCAACCAACGACCCAACCGGTGTTGAATCCACCGGCACGACGACAGCTGAATCGTCCAACACAGATTCCGACCAATGGGTCGGGCCTTTCACGGAACCGAGCCCGTACGGCGGCACCACCGGCTACACCTACCTTCGCTGTCGCGAGTGCGGCATCGAGGTGCTTACCGACAGTCGGACGCACGCGACCCATCGTGCGGGGTGTCCGCAACAATGAGCAAGGAGCCACTTGGTCCACATCTCGAAGAGTGTCCAGTATGTGGCGCAGTCGGGCTTCCGGAACGGATCGTCGTCCACGACTGTGTGGCGTTTCAGACCCGCATCACAGCCGGACGGGATCACACGTCGAGCGCTGAGAACGGGGATACAAACGAGTGCGATTCCACCGCAGCTACAGACTCGCTGTGGGGGGATAGAGTGAGCGGTGACACGATCTGTTCGGAGGAGAAACCATGAGCAATCGTACAGATCGGCAGCTTCAGGAAACCGAGACCGAAGGTGCACCACTATTACAGGCGACACCCCCACAGCTGCTCGGATCTGTTACCATCGGCTCCTCACCGGATCGCTGCTACTGCACGGCGTGTCATACCCACGTCCGTGAAGGACAGGAGATCGGGCTGTACGCCTATCGGTTGACCGACACCCGTCGGTGGGACATCGCTCGAGTGTTTTGTCGTGCGTGTACGCCCGACCAACTTGCCAAGCCAACGCTCGGGGTGGCTGAACTCCTCGTCACCGGTACTCTCGGTACGCTTTCGTACCCGGCGATACAGTCGCATCGGCTCTGTGTCGCCGAGGTGCTGACACAACGGGTTAGTCCACCGACGGAAGGGGTCCAATCATGAGCGGTTCGGTCAGTCCGGAGATCAATAGTGATGGGCATGATTTCGCGGATGTCTACGTTCGGCTCCAAGCCGATCTTCTCGTGATCGGCGACAGCATCATGACTGACCGCCATCACGCCAGCAACGGCAACTACGACGACGATGATCCGCAAAACCAAATCGGCGGTATCATCCCGTCGTTCCCCCTTTCCGGGTGGCTTCGACACGGAATGGAGGCGGTCGTTCAGGACCGTGGTGGGACAGCCTGTCACCCCGGTGAGGCCAACGCGAATTTTATGAAAGACGGCGTCTACAACCGCGATCTCAACGCCGGGTACCACGAGAAGGGCGCCTGTACCGATGATCCGAACGCAGACCAGGGGTGTATCATCTTCGATTTGTTCGGGGGCTTCGGCGGCGTTCCAGGCAAGGTGATGCGCCGCCCGATCAAGTTCAATCCCGTCCGGTCCAGCGTGGACTACACGCGGGGGCAGGCAGAAGGGCATTACCGTCGACTGAACCGGAACGTCGTCGCTCGTAATCAAGAGGACAACCGCGAACCGCTGCGGAACGCCAAAATCGACGCCATAGCTAACCTCGATGGCTGCTGGCACCTCTCCTTCCGGGAGATGAAGCCAGAATTCATCGGACTGCTGGCCGAGGGCATCGACTTCCTCAAGAAGCACAAGACGGACTTCATGCACCAGCTGGGCGGTGCCCGCAACTTCGGTGCGGGGATCATCGACTGTGAGCCGATAAACCCGCTGTACGAGGAACGCGAGCTGAAGCGCGTCTTCGACCACCGAAAGGGCAACACGAACAAGATGGATGAGAAAGACCACCAGTGGGCTGAAGAGTACCGCCCGGCGTTCGTCAACGCGCTCGATGAACGCATCGAAGAGGAATCATGAGCGACGACACGATGGTGGCGGTCTACCGCCACGATGCTCACAAAATAAATGGGCAGCCCCACGACCGCGCCCCGGAGATGTTTGAGGGCGTTCCCGTGAATCAGACGGTCCCTCACGGCGCTGATAGCGATGCGTCGGCGCTCAGCCGGCCCAGCGGCCAGCCTGAGCAGACGGTTGAAAACCATGAGAGGCTCTACCGACTGTCGCTCATCGAGGGCGAGAGTCGGTACGACCCGCAGGGATTCACACGAGGCGGCGTCGAAAGTGCCGTGAGAGAACTCCTGACCGAAGACAACCCCGAGACTATCCATCGGGCGTGGTTAGAGAGCGATGTCGTCTCAGCATTTATTGAAAGCATCTACTACCCGTATACGAGCCTGAAGTACCACACGCTCCTCGTGGCGGCGCTACTCGACAACTACCGCGACGACCACGAGTTCTCCGACCTCCGGCTGGTCCTCGACGACGCCGACGAAATCGTCCCTCACCGGACAGTCTACGCGGACGGGGAATTCGCCCTACGGATTGATGTCGACACTCGAGGCCAGCCGTCAGCCCGACTCGGGAGCCGCCCATGGCGATCGTGGGCGTCGGTGTGGAACCGCCTAGAGGCACACCCGCTGGACACTGACGGCGACAGGTACGACATGGTGCTCGATGCGAATCTCCGGCGTATCGGCGCATGGTCGACGGCGCTCCAGTACATCGAGGATTTGCATGAGGTGTTCGATTAGTGACACGCATCCAGCAGGTTCACTGGGAGCTGGAGATGGACTACATCGGGCACCCTTACTACGTCTCGGGAAACGCCATCCTCCACGCACTCGGCCATCGTGTCCCGCACGACGTCCACCAGCACCTCCACGCCAGCCACGGGATGTTTGTCCCCGGCCAGTTCGGAGCGTTCCCTGAAGAGCACTCCCAGAGCGGCATCCGACCGTACCTCGGGAGCGGGCTATCGGACATCGAGAGCTACGATGATCTACTCCTGATGCGGAACCCAGCCCATCGCTGGCTTCTCGACAGCCGTCCGCGGGACACGCTGAACACGCATGACATTCGCCCGCAGAGCGGGCACCCGGCGCTGTCTCATGAGACGATCATGGGCAAGCCGGAGGGCGCTCGCAAGCGACAGCAGACGACGAAGTGGTACATCAACGCCTCCCTACACGCCGATGACCCCGACGCGATCCCGCTGGATGAGGACGTGATGGATGGCCTCCAGTTTGGGGGCAAACGGAACTACGGCTACGGCATTACGCGGCTGAAGGACACGCAGGTTGTCGACCTCGATGACCTGGACTACTCCCGACTTGAGGACGGCGATGCCTTCCTTATCGAAGTGACGACGCCGTTCGTGCTGGAGTCAGAGTACCCAAAGGCCGCCGATCAAGACGTCCCGTGGTGGTGGAAAGAGAGTCGACACGAACTCCGTGAACGAAAGGAGAAGGTCCTCAAGCAACGGGAAGTCTATAATCTCCAGACCGTCGACCATGGGCAGGTCGTGAAGTACGAGGGGGATCGCCCCATAGAAACCGCAAAAAACGGTGTTCTTCGGATCGGTAGCCACTCGAAGTACGGCTTCGGAGAACTTCGAGTGAAGCCGGTCGAACCTGGATTAGACCAGGATAACAATTCATACGAGGACAGCGAAACAGCAGGATGAGAAGTCCGGACGATGACAGGCGGATCAGAGACTAAACGTCACATTTCGGTGAATGAAGAAATCGTATTTACAACGATATGCAGCCAGCCGTGTTAGCGACACGCGCCACGCGGCGCTAATCGCGCTCAGATCGATCACACACCACGGCGATCGTGTGTGTTTGGAGTGGCGACACTGGGCGACCCGTCCGCTGATAGAGAGTGAAACGGCGTGGTGAGAACGATCTTTGCGAGGCCCGCTGTGTGGGTTCGGTAACAACGGTGTTACTCACATCTTTGGGACATGAGTCGTGGTACCGTGGGGCCAGTGTAGCCGACACCTCGTGGCGGCCCGAATCGGTCTCAAACGAGTCACACCCAAAAGATGAGCTGAAAACGAGCCCTGGATCGAGGCTCACAGAGTGAGGTGATCCGACGTAGCTTACGTGTAGGGAGTGCCGGTTCCTACGGGTAGACCTACGTTCGCTCTACGTCCAGCCTACGCCACCACTACGTGGATGGGGACCCCCAGAGCAGGGAGGCCAAGGGGGCAGTGCTACCCCGGCCACCCCCGGGCCACCTGATAGCGTCACCGCCGGGCAGTGGGACGCCGTTCGAGAGACAACGCAGCGAGACAGCAGCTGGGCTGTACTCCAGCAAAGAGTAAGGCATAAATTGAATAGTAAGGAACTCTAACAAAAGTAAGAGATGGGTATCGCAGACAACGCTACGATCACGAGCAAAGGGCAAGTGACCATTCCGAAACGGATCCGGGACGAGTTAGGGCTGACTGCAGGCACGGAGATCGAGTTCATTATCGAAGAAGAGGGAACAATTCGTGTCCAACCGAAGGAGCCACCACTACAACGACTTCGGAGCGTCAAAGAGAAACTCTCTGAATATGACGTGGATATCGAGGAGATGCGGCGAGAATCGAAGGCGGCATGGAGTTCACATATTGATGAGGACGAGACGTGATCTTTCTCGATTCGTGGGTCTGGCTCGAGTTCGTCTTTAGCGGCGAGAACGCAGACAACGCTGAATCACTCATCGAACGAGCGAATACGGCTGCAGAAGGGGGCCTTATTGCGCCGACGATCATCGCTGAGGTCGCGTATCGAGTCCGTGTTGTCGAGGATCAAGACACCGCGAAAGAAACGGTGCGCGCGATGCGAGAGTTCCAATATATCGACAGTATGCCGCTGATCGACGATATCGCGGAGTACGCTGCGGAGCTTCGCTTCAAATACGACGATCCAGGAGAACGGGAACTATCGTACGCGGATGCGATACACATCGCAACGGCAGTCGTCCACGACGACTGTGAGGTGCTCTATTCTGGCGATCCTGATTTTGCTGAGCTTGATGAGATCGAGACGCACATTTTGTGACCGAGACACGCACTGTCGCTTGGCCGCCAGTGAAGTCGCCGATCGTGGAGGGAGCGGTTCGCGTTAGAGCTGTGCCAGCTCAACCAGCGAAGCACACCCGTTGAAAGAGTGCCCAAACTGATGAAATTCCCCACGCCAGGGGGACGCCGATCGGCCCGTCGGGCGGCCCCCTGCCCGACGTTGCCTCGACGTGTGCCCGACGTTCCCCCGACGTGGCGATCAGGGGCAGCTCAAGGGAGCAGTGCTCCCCCGGATAGCCCCGATCAGCCTGTAGGGCTCCCGCCGAGGATGGGGACGCCGACCGATCCGAGACACTCACAATCTGTATGGCTGCGATACATTTAGTAATACAGCGAGTTGTAAGTACTACTAATGGCGAGTAGTACAACAGAACCAAGGGTCGTGCGCGTGTCCCAGAAGGGACAGGCCACGATCCCGAAAGGGCTACGCGAGAAGTTCGGGATCGAGACGCCAGGAGAGGTGTTCGTCTATGAAGACCAGGGACGCATCATTATCGAACCGGTGCCGTCACCGGATGAGCTACATGGAATCCACGCTGGAGAGCACGAAGGCGGTGCCGTACTCGAGCGGGTGCGTGAAATGAAAGAGGAAGAGAAACGCAGGGACACGGAGCGAGCTGACCGGCTACGCCCGTCTGAGGACGAATAAGCGTGGGGTACGTCTTCGATACTGAAGCGATCATCGCCTTCCTGTACAACGAACCCGGTCACGAGGCCGTCGCTGATCGTCTTGACGAGGTCTTCACCGCCAGTACTGATGGGTTCCTGACGGAGACGAACGCGAGTGAAGTGTACTATCTTGTTGCTCGATTCGAAGGTGTCGATGACGGACCGACAGACGCCTCGCTGCGAGAAGCGGACCGCGATATCCGTGCGCTTGAACGACAGGGAGTCGCACTCGAAGCGGCTGACTGGCGACGAGCAGCCGAAGTGAAAGCCGCTGGGAGCATCTCACTTGCGGACGCGTACGCTGTTACACTTGCCCACGACCGTGACGCGACGCTTGTCGCCGGAGCTGACGATGATTTTGATGACCTACCACTCGAGGTTGACCTGTACCGGTTCCGAGACCACGCAGTCTAACGGTCGCTCACGACTGATGTTGTGAGCGTCTCGGCCACCCCACAGTGCCACCACCGAGTGCTGGAGAGCTAGCAGTCCAGAGACCACTCCTGCTGCGGCGATCGACACCACCCGAGTACCCCCACCAAGCCTTGGCCAAGGAGATGGCAGATCCTTGGTGCCGGCCTTGGTTCGCTCTTGGTTCCCCCTTGGTTGTCCCTTGGTGGGCCCTTGGCTGTCACACAGGGGGCCCAAGGAAGCACTGCTCCCCGGAGCACCCCGTCAAGGCATCCACAACCGATCATGGGCAACGCCGCAGAATGACGACCAAGGGTGGCCCCAGAGACAAACAGATCACATTATTTTGAGGGTGCAACTCCACGACTTTTGTCGCTGGTAGCTGACAGCAGCTGCGGCTGCCAAATCAACCCGTACAGTAAGATGAGATCGCACTCAGAAGGGGGATAGCCCCTTCAGCTGTTTAACGGGTAGACGTGGTGTCTGTTGCCTCGTGTGAGGCAGGTGTCCCGCTGACACCTGTAGAGCGGCAGAACTGAACCGAGTCAGTTGTGTGCCGCCGAACCGGTGCTCATTCGGTTTGCCTTGCGGCGAAAGAATCGAGTGACTAGAGTCTGTTAACCCTACTGGAGTTGTTCGATCTTGTTCAATCAGAACCCCAACATTGCTCAAACTGCCCATTAACAAGGATCTGGCCATTAGATTCCACCATCACTGTCTGTTCTGGCAATGCAAACTGGAGGCTCCATGTGCCTTTGTCGTGTTTTACGAGAGTTTCTAGAGCATCGGGATCGATATGATCCTGCAGAACAATGTCTAGCTCCTCCGGCTCCATATCTTTGCTATGAGCGATAGCTTTGATAACGTCCGAAATCAGATCGTTGTACATACTAATAGTATATAGCTTTAGTATAATAAATTACGTTTCTCAGACAGATCAGTCAACATTGTCACCCAGAAACACCGTGTATCTCGAATCGGGCCCCACCAGATACGCTCTCAGTTAGTACAATTTCCCAGCCGTGTGTCTCGACAATCTGTTTGACGATATTCAAACCGAACCCACTCCCGTCAGTGACCCGTGAGTTTCCAATCTCAAAGACTTGCTTTCGGTCGTCTGCCGAGATCCCTGGACCGTCGTCCTCTATATAAAATCCATCAGCGTGTGTGCCAGCTCGAACCGTCACGTCAGCCCCACCGTGCTCAACAGCGTTCCGAATTAGGTTCTCAAAGAGCTGCTGCAACCGACTCGGATCAGCGTGTACTGTAGTGTCAACATCAACCTGGAGGGTTGCATCAGCCGTATCAACATGATCCCAGCTAGCGTCGATAACCTGTGCAAGATCGAGTGGCTGGCGGTCAGAGAGGGTGTCGCCGTCGCGTGCTAACGTTAACAGATTCGTGATCAGCGTGTCAATCCGGATGTGTGCGTCGTCGATCCGGTCTAACCGGTCACAATCGCACTCGTCTTGTGCGACTTCTAAATGTCCTTGCGCGACCGTCAGTGGGCTCCGAAGATCATGTGAGACAACACCGGCGAACTCTTCGAATCGTTCGTTCTGTCGCTCAAGTTCGGCGGTTCGATCACGAAGTTCGTGCTCGCGGTCGAGACGCTCAAGGGCTAAATCTGCATGCGTGGTGAGCAGCGATACCAGATTCAGATCAGTTTCATCGAAGGCATCTGGTTCTCTCGCGACAGCCTGGAACACGCCGTGGTCTGCAATTGGGACGGTAAGTGCGGATCGATATGTGGGATCGGCTGGCGAGCAGTCGCGATCGGTGAGGTCAGCTGTGATATCCGGTTCGCCAGTGCGGGCGATCTCAGCAGCAAGTGCGTCGTCTGCAGCAAGCGGAATCGTCTCATAATACGTCTCAACCTGGTCGGTGATTGCGACCGGGACCAATTCTCCATCGTCGATCGTATCAGCAAGTGCTAAGTCGAACGCGAGAATCCGCTCGGCAGCATCGACAAGGAGCGTGTACACCGCCTCCGGATCAGACGCCTCGTGAATGGCAGCAGCGACGTCGTGTAGTGTTTTAATTTTCGTGTTGTGCGCTCCAATGCCAGTATTTACTGGCGAGTCGTCACCGAGTGGGAGATAGGTTGCGTACGCCTCAGGGAGTGTCGTCGAGTCAATATGCGTGACGGTGAGTTGGAACTCACGAATGCCAGCAGCCGTCCGACGACGGACACGTTCACTCGTATGACCGGACTCAACGAATTGCTGGTTGATCCGATCGGCAGAGTGTGACAGCGAGTCCGGAGCCACATATGCATCGAGGTTCCTGCCTTCGAGTTCCGTCTCGTCGTACCCAAATGTCTCTTCGAACGCGGAATTGAGATCCTGGACAGTTGGATCTCCGTCTTCAATAGTGGTCCGAACTGCTGGGATGGGTAACTGTTCGAAGAGCGCTTTGAATTTGTCCCGCTCATTCTCGATCGCACGCTCATGCTGTTTCTGCTCTGTAACGTCCTGAAACTGCGAGAAGATCGTCACGATCTCGCCGTCAGCATCAGTAATTACGTGATTGTGCCATTCACAGATGATCCGCTCGCCATCGCGTGTCGTATTCTCGATGACGGTACGGGATGCCCCGTTTGACCCGGACAGTGAGGCGATGATATCGCTGACAGTACCATGTTCTGAGTCGGGAACAATCGTTTTCCACGAGTTCCCAACGAACTCGTCTGCAGAGTACCCGAGAATATCGACCGCCGCATCGTTCATACTGACACACTCAAGCTGTTTGTTCCACTCAATAACACCGAGTAAAGACTGGTCAATAAACAACGAGAGCCGCTCTCGGCTTTCCTCAATAACACGCTGGGCTTGATATCGATCGACGGCATTCTCGATCCGGTTCGCGAGGACTGCGTACTGTCCATTCCCGGTTCCTTTTTGTAGATAGTCGGTCACACCAGCAGAGATGGCCTCACTCGCGACGGCCTCAGAACCTTTGCCGGTGTACAGGATAAATGGGAGATCAGGGTACTCTGTACGAACGGTTTCGAGAAACTCAATACCGTTCTGGCCAGGCATCTCATAATCGGAGATGACACAATCAATCTCGTGGTCGGCTAAGATGTCGTGACCGTCACTTGCATTTGTTACCGTCTGCACCGTGAACCGATCACGTTCATGCTCTAACTGTGCAGCGACCATCTCGGTAAAACTCGGTTGATCGTCGACGTGTAACAGCTGGATCGGTGTCTCCGTTGTAGTCATTGAATTAGTGCAACGGAGTGCAGGCCGTTGCACCGCTGTGCGAGCCGTGTGTCCAGCGATCGGACTGTGAACACACCGGAGACAGACGAAGCCGAAGAGCCGCCTCTACTGATGGGTGGGTCCAAACCCCCGAGAGAGAATGTGATCGCAAGTGGCGTGGTGAGACTGTAGACTCAACTCGAGTCTCACCCCACCAGTGGAAAGTTGTGTCTGTGACTGGCTGCGCTCGTGTCGTGAAAAGAGAGGCCCCGGTCATATGTAGCAACAGTATATACTATCATTAGTTATGTTTTCGGATTCATTAGATATTAGATAATAGATCAGGTTGCAAGTTGTCTCCGCATATGAATCTCAGTCTCTGGAAACCTGATCAGAGCCTAATGAACACAACAAAGCTACTATTGGATATCATATAGGAATCCTATAGCCAAATGAGAGACCCATAGAGCGCGGGAAACGTGAACAGCAGCAAACCCTGCCTCCTCAACTACCACCGGCATGAAAAAAAATAATGGGGTAGGAGTCGGGGAATTAGCGGATAAAATAGCTCTACAAAGAACGCGAGACGAGATCGTACTATAAGCAATCACAAGCGGATAACTCGTAACTAACCAACAGCATATACTGATGCTATATTTATCTGACACAGGCGGATCTGAAAAAACAGTTGGTATTTTAACATCTCCAAAATGTGCTCTATGTATGCGAAACCCGTGGGTACATGAGGATGAGGGGGTGGACACAGCAACCTCCGAAGTTCATCAGAGTCACGCCGGACTCCTCGCTGTACTCGTATGGGTGACGCTGCTCTCACTGTCTGTGGCGATTTTCGTGCTCGCAGGGAGTCAGTTAACTATGCCGAGCCTAGACCGGGCGATCGCGATGCTGCTCAGAGTGTTTGGGGTGGTCCTATTCGTGCTATTTGCGATGCCAGTGCTCCTCAAATTGCTCAGGATTTCTCGACTGTTGACTGCTGTTGTCGTTGTTGGCTCGCTCGGACTCGGTGCCGGGATTCTGCTGACAAATAGATACCTGTTTTTACAGGAATATCAGCTGCTCAGCGAGCTGGCTGGTCGTGAGATCCAAGAGACGGTCGGTCTCCTTGAGGAACTCTCAGTGTTGGTTTGGAATTAATCGAACAACAGTCCCGCGAGGTTGTACACACGGTGTGGGGATCCAACAGTGTCGGAGGTTCAAGCTGTCACAAACAATAACGCCCTGGCGGGGACACACACACACACACCACCCTGCAAGTGTTCTAGGGGGTTGAACCGGAGGGAGGGGGGTGTGTAGGATCGAACTGGCTTCCACCGTTTTGTTATAAACACAGCGGTAATAGACAACAAGATACTGTACTTTATTTACAAAATCACATGACGGCGTACTGTCTGCGTCTCATCTATAACCGGCAACAACAACAACAACAACA
>NZ_NHPF01000095.1:0-692 GCF_002252925.1 Halorubrum sp. Ea8 | reverse complement strand
GGTGATGTTAAGTTAAGAATGAGGCGGTCGACGTTTCGAGTGCTCTATGCCCAAAAGCGACCGCCTCACCGGCTGTACTGATTGGATAGACTTGGAGTTTGTGGAGCGAGAGCGGACACCCCACGAGGTCATTGAAACCGGTATTCAACTCCATCTTGCTGGCCTATCACTTTCGAATACCAGACAGTATCTTGAGAGGTTGGGTGTCGAGCGAAGCCGGACAGCTATTCACAACTGGATTCAAAAGGCCGATTTACAGCCAGCTGACGGGGCAAGCCCGAATCGTGTTGCGGTCGACGAGACTGCGATTCAGATCAACTCAGATAGATTCTGGCTGTATGCTGCCGTCGATCCTCGCACAAATCAATTCCTTCACGTTGACGTATTTCCTGTCCAAAACCAACAATTTACCCTGGTGTTTCTCCGCGATCTCAGAGAGAAACACCACGTTGAGGATGCGGTCTTTCTCGTTGATGCTGCCGGACATCTTACAGCTGCGCTCTCACGAATCTCGCTCCGATTTCGAATCACTCGTCATGGAAATCGGAATGCCATCGAACGTATCTTTAGAGAAGTAAAACGAAGAACCTCTTCGTTTTCAAATACGTTTAGAAATGCGGAGCCGATGGCAGTAGAATCGTGGCTCCGAGCCTTCGCCGTCTGCTGGAACCGATGCTTAAGTTAACACGACC
>NZ_NHPF01000023.1:3949-6057 GCF_002252925.1 Halorubrum sp. Ea8 | reverse complement strand
CGACGACTGACGAACCCCCGGCGACTGACGAACGCGCGACGACTGGCGAACCCCCGACGGGGGAAGACGCGGTGACGGCGGAGGACGCGACAACAACGGACGATCGATCTCCCCGGAGCGGCGACCTCGATTCGACCGATCCCGACGGCGTCGGCGACACCACCGGCTCGACCCCCGCAGACGCGTCTTCCGCTGCCGACGCGTCTTCCGCTGCCGACACTGACCCCACGGCTCCCGACGCCGACCCGGCCGACCCGGCCGACCCAACCGACTCGACGACCGGGACCGAACACGTCCGCGAGCGCAGCGAAGAGGACGTTGCGCAGGCGAGCGCCCGCTCCGACGTTGTCTCGCCCGACGAACTCGACCGAGCGAGCCACCCAGTCGACTCGGAATCGGGCGCGGACACCAGAGACTCAACCGACTCCGACGGGCCTCGTCCCGACATCGGCGAGCTCCGGGACGAACTCAACGAGCAGTTCGAGAGCATTCGGATCGTGAGCCCCGGAAAGTACGAACTCAATCTGATGGAGCTGTACGACCGGCAGGAGTACATCATCTCGCTACAGGAGGACGGCAGATACGTCATCGAGATGCCCGACGCGTGGGGCATTCAGGACGAGTGACGCCGACGGAGTTCCGACGAGAGCGCTACTGACCGTACTCCACCGAAAGTCGTCGCTCCCGCGAACTGCACGTTCGGGCGACCATTGTCGAAGTGAACACAGTTATGCGGCTTCCTCCGCTACGGGCGCTCATGTCTACTGATCACGCTTTCACTTCGGGGTCTCGAGCCGTCTTTCGTCCGATCCGATGCGGCGGCACTGACTTGCGTTCTCGTTCGATCCGACGCGACGACACCGCTCGGAGTTCTCCCGACGGGGTGTGCGTATGCGCGTAGTTGCTAAGTTCGGCGGTACGAGCCTCGGTAGCGGGGACCGCATCGATCGGGCGGCCGACTCCGTCGCGAACGCGGTCGAGGCCGGTCACGAGATCGCCGTCGTCGCGAGCGCGATGGGATCGACCACCGACGACCTCCTCGAAGACATCACGTTCGAGACGGACGACGCCGACCGCGCCGAGATCGTCTCGATGGGCGAGCGAACCAGCGTCAGGATGCTCAAGGCGGCGCTGTCGGTCCGCGACATCGACGCCGTCTTCCTCGAGCCGGGCCACCCCGACTGGCCGGTGATCACGAACGAGCTCGGTGAGGTCGACATCGAGGAGACCAAGAAGCGCGCGCACGCCATCGCGGAGCGGCTCGACGGCGTCGTCCCGATCATCACCGGCTTCCTGGCGGAGGACCACGACGGCAACGTCACGACGCTCGGTCGAGGCGGGTCCGACACGACCGCGGTGATGCTCGGCAACTACATGGACGCCGACGAGGTCGTGATCGTCACCGACGTCGAAGGGGTCATGACCGGCGACCCACGGGTCGTCGAGGGCGCCCGGAACGTAGGTCGAATCACGGTCGACGAGCTGCGGAACCTCTCGTTCCGTGGCGCGGAGGTCGTCGCGCCGTCGGCGCTCTCGTACAAGGACGAGGACCTGTCGGTCCGCGTCGTCCACTACCAGCACGGCGACCTCCTCAGGGGCGGCACTCGGATCGAGGGGCAGTTCGAGAGCCTGATCGACATGCGCGAGGAGCCGCTCGCGTGTCTCACCATCGCCGGGCGCGCGATCCGCAACCGGTCCGGCATCCTCTCGCAGCTCGCGAACTCCCTCCGCAAGGAGGAGATCAACATCGACGCGGTCGCCTCCGGCATGGACTCGGTCACGTTCTACGTCGACGTCGACATCGCGGAGACTGCCGAGGCCCTCCTCCACGAGGCCGTCGTCGACGACGAGGCGCTCTCGTCGGTGACCGTCGCCGACCCCATCGCCGTCATCCGCGTGACCGGCGGCGAGCTCCCGAACCAGCCCGGCGTCATCCAAGAGATCATCGCCCCGCTGGCCAAAGACGGGATCAACATCATCGACTTGATCACGAGCGCGACGTCGGTCGCGGTGTTCGTCGACTGGGCCGACAGGGAGGAGGCGCTCGAGATCGTTCAACAGCGGTTCGACTGATCGCCAGTCCGTCCGTCACCAGTCCGTCCGTCACC
>NZ_NHPF01000023.1:3200-3898 GCF_002252925.1 Halorubrum sp. Ea8 | reverse complement strand
TCCGTCCGTCACCAGTCCGTTGTCAGTCCGGTTCGACGACACACCCGTCGGTACCGGAGCAGGACCCCTTTTCGATTCAGTCGTCGTTCCGACCGTTCAACTCCTCGAACTCGATCCGGTATCGGGTGGTCCGTCGCCCCTCGAACCGCGGGCCTCTCCCCGCGGCCGCGAACCCCGAGGCCTCGATGACCTCGCTCGTCGCCTCGTCGTTCGGGACGACGACTTCGACGCCCATCTCCTCTCGTCGCGCGAACCGCCGCGGCTCCTCGAACAGCCGTTCGACCGTCGACCCGTTCCCGTCGAAGTCGGTCACGTGGACGGTGTCGCCGCGAACGTCGAACGCGACGAAGCCGAGCACCGACTCCCCGTCGTCGCCGTCGTCGCTCTCGTCGTCATCGCCGGCGCCGTTCTCGTCGCTATCGGCGGTGCCGCTCTCATCTCTATTGCTGTCGCTACTCTGATCGCCGCCCTCAACCGCGACCCGAACCGACCGGTCGTGGATCATATTTCTCGCGACTTCCCGCGGCCGACCGGTGACCGATGCCAGCGCCTCGGCGTCTGATTCGAGTGCGTCACGAATCCGCATACCACGGCTATCGGACGGATCCGTATAAACCCGCTGTCGAACGGTCGCCGGAATCCGTCGAAAACACGTCGGTTCCACCCGAAACGTCCCCGTCTGCACGAACCGTTTCCCA
>NZ_NHPF01000023.1:0-3125 GCF_002252925.1 Halorubrum sp. Ea8 | reverse complement strand
CCATCTGGACGAACCGCCTCGTGTCTACGCGGACCGCCTCGCGCCTACACGGGCCGCCTCGCACCCGAACGACCCCCTCGCGACTGTCCGAAGTAATATAGATTTAAACGACCGGCGACCCCAACATTCGACATGAGCAAATCCACTACGATCGTGGTCGGTACGATCGGTGTCTCGGCGGCCCTGTCCGTACTCATCATCCTCTCGTACGTGCTCGGCTGATGTTCTCGTCTCGGTCGCTCGACGATGACCTCGACGCAGTCCGTGAGGAACACGCTTCCGGCTCTCCGGTCCTCGACGTCGACGCCGACTTCGAGACGCTCCCGCCGGCGGCGGCCGAGGACCTCGGACTGTTCGTCGACGGGCTCTCGCCCGCCTCCTTCCCGGCGGCGTGGCTCCCGGACGAGGCGCCGGAACTCCTCCGGCGGTACGCCGGTTCCGCGTTCACCGTCGGACTGCCCGGCGACGGCACCGTCGTCCGGACGACCCAGACCGACCCGCAGACGGTGCTCGTCAAGAAGCGGGCGGAGGGAACTCCGGACGACTTCCTCGCGTTCCTGATCGCCGACCGGCTGGTCCAGGTCGGCGTCTCGCCGTCTCCGGGGTCGCTCCCGGACGACGCCTCTCCCGACCGGCTTCCCGATAGCTTCCTCCCGTTCTTCGGCGAGCGCTACCGCGACCTCGACGCCGCGATCCGCCGACCGGATCCCGACACCGGCGCCTCGACCACGAGCCACGGGCCGAGCGACGTCTTCCAGGTCGCGGCCGCGCTGTTCGACGCGTGGATCGGGCTGTACACCCGCGACGTCTTCGCGTCGTGGCAGGGGACCCGCCCACGGCTGTTCGACGCCTGGGTCGACGCCGGCGATCGCCTAGAGGGTCGGCTCGGGGACCTCTCGGGCGAGGTCGCCCGCGGGGAGACCGACTTCGCGAGCGCGACGGAGTACGCCTGCTCCGCCTTCCGTCACGGCCTCGACCTCCCCGCGCCGTTCGCCGCGCTCGACACCGCCGCCTACCGCGACCGCGGCGCTCCCTACGCGGTGAAGTGGGCGGAGAAGACGTTCGAATCGATGGTCGACGACGGCGCCTGACAGGATACGATCCTAGATGTCGAAGGTGACGTTGCCCTCGCCGTCGAGCTCGATGACGCCCTCGAACAGCTCCCGGAACCGATCGAGCGTCGCGACTTCGTGGACCTCCTCGGAGAGGTGGAAGATCCCGACGGCGTCGTGCTCGTCGAGGAGCGCGAGGATGTCCGCGGCCGCCTCGAACACCGCGTCGTCGTCTGCGTAGTACGCCATCTCGGTGAGCGAGTCGACCGACACCCGTCGCTTCCCCTCGTTCTCCGTGAGGAACCGCTCGACGCGGTCGACCACGCCGTCGAGGTCGTCGGGGGCGGAGACGTAGAAGACGTCGTCGCTGGAGCGCCGCGAGTAGCCCCGCTCGACGGAGAGCGTGTCGAGGATCGTCGCCTTCGTCTCGTCGACGTCGTAGTACTCCAGCTTCTGTTCGACCTCCCGCGCGGTGGTCCGCGTGGAGACGACGAGGAACGCGTCGGTGTCGGTCTTCAGGAAGTCCGTGTCGATCCGGTCCGTCTCGCCGATGCTCGGGTGGACGAGCAGCAGCCCCGTGCCGCCCGGAATTGTTTCCGGCCCGTTCTCGATGGCGAGCGAGTAGTCCATGCGATCGGAAACCGCCCGACCGACTTAACGATGCGGGCCACGTCGTCCGACCGGTTTTTGAGCCTCCCTCGCGTCGGGATGCACGATGGCCGGCCACGACACCGCACGCGACGTCTACCGACAGGCGCTGCCGGTGATCCTCGTCAGCCTCGTCGCCGGGCTGTTCGCCGGCACCATCCTCGGCTCCGAGACGATGCGCGCAGGCATCTCGGAGGTCCCCGGCCTCCTCCTCCTGCTCCCGGCGTTCCTCGCGACCCGCGGCGGCGTGTACGGCTCCCTCGGGGCCCGACTCTCGACCGGGCTCCACCAGGGACTCATCGAGCCCCAATTCCGGCTCGACCGGCGGCTCAGGAACGCGATCCTCGCTTCCTTCATCAACGGGATGAGCGTCTCCGTCTTCATCGCCGTGGTCACCTACCTCTGGCTGACGCTCCTCGGGACGGAGGGGAACCTCCTCCAGCTGGTCGGGATCATGGTCGTGGCGGGGTTCCTCTCGGCGACCCTCATGATCTCAGTGCTGATCGCCGTCATCTTCGTCGGCTACCGCCGGGGGCTCGACCCGGACAACGTGATCGGCCCCGTCGTGACGACGCTCGGCGACGTGTTCGGCGTCCTCTTCCTCCTCGTCGGGATCTACGTCGTGGGGGCCGTGCTGTGACGGACGCAGACGCGGGAGGCGGCTCGACGTCCGATTCGGGTGGCGGCTCGACGTCCGGTACGGGTAGCGGCTCGACGTCCGGTACGGGTAGCGGCTCGACGTCCGGTTCGGGCGGCGGCTCGGCGCCCGGCGCGGAGACCACGATGACCGACGAGTGGTCGATCGGTCGGATCGTTCGGACGATGATCCCGCTCCTCGCCGCGCTGTCGGTGCTCCAGCTCGTCTCGGGCACCGTCCTCGAGACGTACGAGGCGGTGCTCGTCCGCAACCCGGCGCTCCTCGTGTTGGTGCCGGTCCAGATCGGGACGGCCGGGAACCTCGCGTCGATCACCTGTTCGCGGCTCACCACGCAGCTCTACCTCGGGACGTACGAGCTGGACCCGTCGAACCCCGACCTCAGGGCGAACGCCGGCGCCGTGTTCGCCTTGGCGGGGACCGTCTTCGGCGTCGTCGGCGTCGCCGCGTGGGCGATCGGCGTCGCGCTCGGCGGCACGCTCGGGCTCGGACAGGTGCTCCTCGTCTCGCTGGTCTCGGGGATGCTCCTCGCCGTCCTCGTCGTCGTCGCCAGCGTCGCCGCCGTGGAGGCCTCGTACCGGATCGGGCTCAACCCCGACGACACGACCATCCCGGTCGTCACCAACGTCTGCGACATCGCCGGTGTGCTGATCCTCTTCGCCGTCGTCTCGGTCGTCGTGTGAATTCGGACGCCGGTGAGAGCGGACGGCGCTGTCGCCGTCCGAACTCAGAACACGCTGTCGGCGGTCGCGGCGCCGACGACGCTGAAC
>NZ_NHPF01000085.1:0-37844 GCF_002252925.1 Halorubrum sp. Ea8 | reverse complement strand
TTCGCAACGCCGCGGCACACGACGAAAGAGCCGGTGCTGGCCACCTCGCTCGGGTCTCGAACGGTGGCACGGAGGACACTCGGTACGACCGCAAGCGGCCGGATCCCGTACCAGCCGATCGCGAGACCGAGAGCGATGAAGCCGCTCCCGACGACCGTGTACAGCATCAACGGCAGGGACGCGGCTTGTCGATCGCATGAGCGGCGCGGTCGGTCGTCGTTGCGCCTGACCGGGACGGGTTTCCGTCCGTCCCGACGAGAGCTCGGTCGAACCTGCTGAATGTCGTCGTCACGAACAGTGTCGGTTGCTCACGGAGAGGCCACGAGACCTCTCGGAGGGCTTCGAGGAGGGCCACACTCTACGTGTCAGCGAGACCTACGCATAAAATGACGGGATCGTCCGATTCGAAACCCCGGTGAGACACAGCTGTCGAACCGTCCGTGAGAGACGCCCCGTAAGCCACCACCAGAAGGGCTGACCATGGAGTTTGAGTATCCCGACCTATGGCCCTCCGCTCAGTCGAAAACGTTGCGGAAGCGTTCGGCGTCACACGGGAGTTTCTGACTCCTATTGATGTTCGCCGCTGGCGGACGCTCGCGCTCGTCGCGCTCTTCGTCGGGGGCGGCGTCAGCTCCCGGACGGCACAGCTCAACATGTCGACCCGACAGGAGACGTCTGTGAACTACCCTCCCCTACTCGCTCACGGCTGACGCCGTTCGCTCCTTGAGGGAAGGGCTTCCTGTTTCCACGACGCGCTTTGCAGATAGGAACGTATCCACAGGGAGCGCAGTCTCCACAGGCGTTGACGAATCGCCGAGCGAATCGTTCGCCAACCAGAAATCCTCGATTTCTGGTGACGTTGATTCGGAGTGTCCCACTCCTACATCTTGTAGACCGCGAGAAAGGATGTTCCACGCCGCGCTCGCGTCCCTGTCCGCCTCAAACCCACAAGACGGACAGGAGTGTTCACGGACCCAAAACGGCTTGTCGGTCGAAACGCCGCACGACGCGCACTCCTTGGTCGTCCCTCTCGGGTTGACCGCGACGAAGTGCGTTTCTTCACGCTCGCACTTGTATTCGAGCAACGAGAGGAACGTTCGCCACGCGGCAGACGCAGTGTTGCGGCTGTTCGACGGACCTTCCATCATCCCCTCCACGTTCAGGTCTTCGACCGCTACAAGCTCGAATTCCTGAGCGTAGTACGCCGAGAGCCTGTGCAAGAAGTCGCGGCGCTTCCGTCGCAGGTCGGCGTGACACTCCGCGACTCGACGCCGTTGCTTCTCGTCGTTGTTCGACCCGTGCTGTTTGCGCGAGAGCGTCCGTTGCTCGCGCTCCAAGCGGTCGCGTTCGTCTGAGGGGTCAGACGTATCCGCGCCCGGTTGTGGGCTTCGAGGCGCGCCGCGAGCAGTTCTGGTTCCGGTACGAGGACCGGCGGCCTGAGGCGGCACGGGAGCTTCGACGCGAAGCGATTGCGAAACGCGCCTCGCTCTCCGGCGGCGACGCCGCCGCCCGAGCCATCGCGGACAAACACGGGCGGCCGAGGCCGACGTGCCGGACGGAACGCAGCTCTCGCTCGGCGAACTCGCCGACACCGGTATGTGCGCGACGACCCAACAACTGGTATGTCCACCACGAGCGTCGAGACGGCGGCCAATCCGCAGGCGCTGGTCGACAGGCTCCCAGCAGCCCCGGGCGACTGGGAACGGAACGAAGAACCCGGCGGCATCGTTGAGTACCGGCTTTCGGACGAGGAAAGCCCCTGTACCGCGGCGAAAGTCGCTGTCCGTCCCGACATCCTGAGCGACGCGGCCGTCCGGCTCGTCCGCAAACGCGGATGTGACGACGCGGGGAGCGACACCTTCGACTCGATCGCCGCCGCCACAGACGCAGTCAGCCGAGAACTCCGCCACGTCCTCGCGGCTGTCGGCGACGACCAGCCGCGATAGATTCGGCTGCGGGCTCGGTCGCGGCATCAATACCGGCACTAGCGGCTCCGGTGCGCGGCACCGGCGCGGGCCGATCGCCATACCGACATCGGTATCCGACGGGGTGACATACTGTGTGCCGTGTCGACACGACACACCGACGCCGCTTCGGCCGCGCTCGTCGCACTCGCCGTTTGGATTACCGGGCGGCGAGACGGACGTTCGCCGCGAGCGTTGCTTCGCCCGGTCCCGTTTCTCGGCGGTGCGGCCGTCGCGGTGTTCGTCGAAGTCACGTTCGCGCGGTGGCCGGAACGCACGACTCGCCTCTGGCGGCATCCGGCGATCCGCTTCGGCTCGCCGCTCGCGCTCCTTGCCGCGACCCTGTCGGTTGGCCGTCGAAGCGGCGCGCCACACGCGGCGACGCTCGGAGGCCTCGCCGGGTACTTCGCGCTGCTCATCGGAATCACCACGGACGTCGTTCCCGAGCCGAAACAGTGGTTTCGACGCTCCGCCCCGGACGAACGGAGGGCCCGCGACGACGTCGCTCACGGTCCCGAATAATCGGCTCTCGTATCGTCTGGCCGAGGACAAGCGACGCCTGGAGCCGTCTCAACGGACGATTAATGCCGCTCGCGCCCCTACATCTGACACTCAGATGTCCGACCGGTACCCGATAGCCGGGCTCCCGACGCCAGACCCGACGTACGATGCCGACCGCGTGGTCGCGATCCAACTCGAGGCGCTAGCGACCAACAACGACCCGTTCACGAACGCCGGCATCGGCGTCGCGTACAACTTCGCATCGCCGGCGAACAGACGGGCGACGGGCCCGTTTGACCGCTTCCGGCAGATGGTGCACAACCCGCGATACGCCCCGATGATCGACCACGTCGAAGCGACGACGGGACCGGTCGAGCGCGACGGCGATGATGCCGTACAACGCGTCACGCTGACCGGCCCCGACGGCCGCACGGTCACGTACGCTTTCGGGCTGTCGCGACGCCGACGCGGCGAACTCGACGAGCACTGGCTGACCGACAGCGTGGTCCGCGAGTAGCGCGGTCGCCGCTCGGGTCCCGGTTAGTGATCCCGCCACCGAAGCGACTGCCGATTCAGCGCCTCCACGGCGGGCTTGCCTTCTTCGAGCATTCGGTCGGCGATCGCGATGGCCGCGCGCAGTTCGTCGGCCGACAGCTGCTCGTACGCGGGGGTGCCGTCGACGTGGTCGTACCAGACCCCCTCGAACAGGCCGTCCAACACGACGCGGGCGAAACAGTGGTCGCGGTGGATCGGCCAGTCGCCCGCTTCGGCCGCCTGTTTCGGGAGCGCACCGGTGACCCGCTGGAGATACGTCTCGCGCAAGCGCGTGAGGTCGTCGCCGCCGAGCGTTCGTTGCCCCATTCGACACCGGTGATACGAGCCCGGTCAATAAGACGGCTTTCCCCGCGGCGCTATTCAGCACGGTATCAACAAACACCCCGACATGTGTCAGTAACAATCCGACCGATACAGAGGTCGAGTTCAGCAAGCCACGCCCGGAAGCGAGACACATTGCTACTCACAAACCTTGCCGGGCGTCAATTCCGAGCGACAAAAACTCGACCGACACAAGACTCACAGATATTTGAGTGATACAAACATATATTGATACTCGTTCCGTAGAGACGCTCATGAGCGAATTCGATCCGGCTCCTGACTCAGCGACAGAGACGCCACGGTGGCAAGACGGAACCGATACCTTCGGCCGCGTCTACGATGTGGCCCTCGGTCTCACGTCACCGACGACGTACACGAGGGTTGCAGAACTCGCAGACTGCTCCCCGAACGCAGCGAAAAAGCACCTCGATCGCCTCGCGGAGATGGGGATTGTCCGCGCTGATCGTAGCAGCCGTCCGGCCACGTACGAGCGAAATAATGGGTATCTCGAATGGCAAGAGGCGAGTCGGATCGCCACCGATCTCTCTGTCGATGCGATTATCGACCGCGTCGAAGCGCTTGAACAGCGACGGACGGAGTACGAAGCCGAATTCGGCACCACCGACCCAGCCACCGTTGCGGTGTTCGATGCCGAAGATCACGAGACGATCCACGACCGCATGACTGCAGTAAGCGACTGGCAGGGGGTCATCCGAGACATTCGCTTATACGAACTTGCCCGCCAACTCTCACAGAACGACGGGCACCTCATCCCCGCATAAGATGAGTCCGCCCCCAGAGGATTCAGCGGCTGACTCGACAGGCCCGCCCGATCGACAAACGTTACGCCTGCTTGAAAAACAGTTGACGACGGACCAACTCGTTGCTGCCACCCAGTTCGACCCAAATACGCACGAACCGCGACTGCTCACCGCAACCCTTGACACTGACCGATATCCCGATACGATCGCTGACGCCAGAGTCGATATTCGATGGTTCACAACCGGAGATTTTTCCATCCACTACGTCGAGACCCGGAGAGAGAACACCCACTGGGAGTGTCGCTGGGATCGGCATCCAAACACACACAACACCCGACTCCATTTTCACGAACCACCAACCAGTACTGAAGTCTCAAATTACGATCTCGCTTCACTCCACCCACTCGATGTCTATTCAACGGTGTTCGAAGCGATCGAGCGGCGTATCGAAACGCTCTGGTGAGTGGTCTTTCTGCCCGAACTGAACCGCAGCCAACTAGCAACGAACTACGAGAACTCCGGCCGCTCAGCATACGCGACCGGATCGCGAGACCCGGCGTTCCAGAACGCCTCAAGCCGGAAGGCGCAGGCATCGCAGGTCCCACACGCAGGCTCCTCGTCCCGGTAACACGACCACGTCATCTCGTACGGCACACCGAGTCCCGAGCCACGCTCCGCTATCTCCGTCTCTGGCTTCGTCCCGACATCGATCACGTTCTGAAAGGCGTCGAAAAAAGCCGGACGACAGTCGGGATACCCGGAGAAACCATCCGAACGCGCGCCGATAAACAGCGTCTCCGAACCGGTCGCTTCTGCGTACGATGTCGCCATCGACGATAGATTCGCGTCTCTGAATGGGACGTACGACGTCGGAATTTCGTCACTCTCCATATCGGCGTCAGCCACATCTATCTCTTCGTCCGTCAGACTCGATGTCCCGATCTGTGAGAGATGCCCCGTTACGATATGAAGGAAGTCACCCGCGTCAGCCTCTTCAGCAAGCGCTTTCGCACACTCGTACGCCTTGTCTTCAATGCGCTTCCCGTACGACGTATGGAGGAAGTACGGCTCGTATCCCTGCTCGATCGCCTCGTAGACTGCTGTCGCACTATTCATCACGCCGGTTACCGGAACCACTGCGCTTTCGTTGCTTATGTCTGCTCAGTTGCGTCGAACTGATCGCCGCTCTGTTCACCACACTGCGCTTTCCACAATGCCATCATCTAACCCTGACACCTTCCCAGCCCGGATCGGCCGACGACCCGCCCCGTTCGCACCGGACTGCCGTTGTTTTCATCGTCGAGCCCCTATCGGGTGTATGAGCGATCTCCCGGAGAGCCGCGCTGGTGTGTCGGACATCGACTGTACCGGACTGCAGGCGGTCGTCACCGGGTCGACGAGCGGGATCGGTCGCGCGGCGGCACTGGCGCTCGGCCGGCTCGGCGCCGATGTCATCGTTCACGGCCGCGACGCGGAGGCGGGCAGGGCGGTGGTCGACGAGCTTACTCGAAGCGGGGTCGACGCCGGCTTCCTCCGAGCCGACTTCGCGAGCGTCGACGCGGTCAGGGAACTCGCGGCCGACGTCCGCGAGGAGACCGACGGAATCGACCTCCTCGTCAACAACGCCGGTGGACTCTTCAGGAACGGGGCGACCACCGACGCCGGGATCGAGTACACGTTCCACGTCAACCACCTCTCGCCGTACCTGCTCACGGCCGAACTGCTCGACCACCTCCGCGAGGGCGCTCGCGTCGTCACGACCGCCTCCGGCGCACACGAGGGGGCGTCGCTGGACCTGGAGCGGGTCCGGGGTGATGACCGGTTCACCGGCTTCCGAGCGTACAGCCACTCGAAGCTGGCGAACGTCCTCTTCGCGTCGGAACTCGCCAGACGCCTCGACGCCGCGGACCGTGACGTGACGTCGAACAGCATCCATCCCGGCGCGATCCCGGGCAGCGGCTTCAGCCGGTTCCTGCCCGGGCCGCTCCCGGGGCTCTTCCAACGGCTCGAGTCGCTTCCCGGGGTCACGTCCGTCGCCGACGGCGCCGCGGAGATCCTGTTCGTCGCCGTCTCGCCGCGGACGGCGGACGTCTCTGGGCGGTACTTCGCGGATCAACGACCGCGGTCGCCGTCGAACGCCGCCCGGGATCCCGACGCCGCACGGCGGCTCTGGACGGAGAGTGCGGCGTTACTCGACACGGAACTGCCGTTGGCCGAGGAGTGACCGTCCGCCTCGGCAGGGGAGTCCGGCTTCGCTCGTGATTTCGTCCGTTCAGCGATCGGCCGAAACCGATCCCGAGGGCACGGATCGGACCTCACCCGACGATCACGACGGCGCGGTCCGTCGACCTGAGGACGTCACTGGTGACGCTTCCCATCACGACTTCCGCAACGCCCGACCGTTTCCGACCGGCTACCACGATCTCGTCGGCGTCGAACGACTCGGCGGCCTCGAGGATCGTCTGTGCGACCAACCCCTCGAGTTTCTCGCCCTCACAGCGGAAGCCGGCGTCGGCGATATCCTCGACGGCGGTGGTCGCCGACGGGATGTCCTCGAACTCCCTCGGCGGTGCGCCCTCGTAATCGGCCTCGTCGACGTGGATCACCTTGACCTCGACTTCGTCGCGGTCCATCGGCAGTGATCGCACGTAATCCGTCTGTTCTACCGTACGCTCCTTGTTCGCGTCGATGGGGACGAGTATTCGATACGTCACAGTCGGAAGTCGTTACTGAACCTACATAATTATTCATCGTATTTTGGCGGATCGGGAATCCGCCGGAGCCGGTGGCGCCCGTCACCCGGCCCGTCCGGTTCGGGATCCGCGGGACCACCGGCGCTACGGTACGAAAACCACCGGACAGTGTTCCTGTTCGAGGATCTGTTGTGGCGTGCTGTCCGAGAACACGGAGTCGATGAACGAGTCCTCGGTGTAGCCGATGACGACCGTATCGATGTCCGACCGCTCGACGATCGACAGGATCCGTTGGCGGACCTCGGCCATCGAGCCGACGTCCGTCACCGACTCGATCGACACCTCGACCGACACGTCCAACTCCTCGGCCAGTCGTCTGATGTCCGCTGCGCCGATGTTCTCCTCGAGATCGATCGAGTCCGCCGAGAGGTGGATCGCCGTCACCTCCAACTGGTCGTGAGTTCCGAACGTTTCGAGGGCGTAGTTGACGGCACGTTCGCTTGTCGGCGAGAAGCCGAAGGCCGACTGTGGCACCCGACTGTCCACCGGAACGATGTCGAACGGGAGGAGGACGTGCATACGTGAACTGTATCGTCGGGGAGCATATTTTTATTGATATTTATACATATAATAATCCTCTAAAAACAACGTGGGCGGTGTTCAGATAAGGATGAAGAGTGAGGCGGTGTGTTTTCGATCAGTCCAAAGAATTATGCCGAACCCACCCGCTCGTCATTCGACGTTTACGTCGGTCAGGTACCACGCAATAAGCCGCGCCTGCGCTCGGCGGACGATTCCGCTCGCGGTCGACTTGTCCACGCCGACCACGTCGGCGAGATCCGCCAGCGTGCACCCTCGCGGGACCTCGAAGTAACCCTCTCTGAGGCCGGCGGCGAGGAGCTCCTCTTGTCGGCGTGTGAGGAGTCGGTCCGACCGCTTCTTGTTCACCTTCGAGAGGAGCTCGTACTCGGTACCGCTCGCTTCCAGCGTCTTTCGGAGCTGGTCGAACTCCCCGCGAGTGCCGGTCAAGTCGAACTCGTAGAACCCGTTCCGCACTTCGATCGGAAACTCGGGCGGGAACCCTCCGGCTTCGACGAAGGCGTAGAGGTCGACGTCGGTCGTCTCGTACGTCGTGAGGAGCCGATCGTCGGTGCGTTCCAACACCTCGTACGCGTCGATCGCATCGTGCTCGCGAAACGCCGCCGCGACCGACTCCGGAGTCCGAGTCAGCACCTCACCGAGTTCCTTCGCGGTGGCGCCGCTGCGGACGCCGGAGAGCAGGCGAAAGGTCGCGTCGGGAAACGCCTCCGACAGGTCGGCGATGTACAGGTCCGCCGGGAGGCGAATGCGGAACCGAGCGTCGATCATGCTGGTCACCGCCGCTTCGGGCAGATACCAACATGTTGGGGTCACGCACACATGAATCGCCCGGCAACACTGTAGTATGAACTCCGAGTCGGCCGCTGCGGCCACGAGCGGACGGACGAAGTTGCGGGCAATGGCGCGAACGATCGCCACGTCGATCCGAGAGCTGCGACGCCGCGATCCGGTTTTGTCCGCCGTGGCCGCGATCAACGCTGTCCTATTTGGTGCCTTCGCCGTCGGCATCGTCTTCGACCCAACGGTCGTCAACGGGGAACCGGCGTGGCTCAAGCCGACGAAGTTCGCCGGCTCGATCGCACTCGTGTGCGCGACGCTCGGCTGGCTCGGTGTCCACCTCCCGGTCGACCCGGACTTTCGCCGCCGCGTCTCCCGGGTCGTCGGGGTCGGTCTCCTCATTGAAATCGCCCTCATCGGCGGACAGGCCGCGCGGGGCGTTGGGTCCCACTTCAATCAGACGACGGTCCTCGACGGGGTTGTCGGGGGAGTGATGGGCGTCACAATCGTCGTCGTCACCGTCGCGGTCGCAGCGCTGGCGGTCCGGGCGCGCAACAACGAGTTCGATGTCCACCCGGCGTTCGCCGCGGGCATCCTCCTCGGCATCGGGTGGTTCGTCGTCGGCGCGTTCGAAGGAGCGGCGATGATCGCGATCCAGTCACGGGTCGTCGAGACGACGGAGCCGACGGTCCCGGTCGTCGGGTGGCAGCTCGTCGGAGACCTCCGCCTCGCCCACTTCGTTGGCCTCCACGCTCTCCAGCTGTTGCCGCTGACTGGCTACCTCGCGGCTGTCGGACACCGCCGGGGCCTTTTCGACCATCCGCGACGCGCGGTATTCCTCGTCGCTACCGGATACGGCGCGGTCCTTCTCGGAACCGCCCTCCTCGGCGTCGCCCCGGCCCTCGTCTGACGAGCGATCCCACGAGGCCGGTCATGAATATGACTGATGGCGACTCTCGGGCGGCCAGCCGATCGAGGAGCGACGTGTGCGGATGGGCCGTGAACCCGCGAGCCACTTCGATGCGGTCGAGGACGCGATCGGCCGGGATGAGCTCGCGGAGGGAGTCGTCTTCGCGTTGTTCGCGCCGTCGACCCAGAACGCCGGCCCCGCGCTACTGAGTACCCGGTCGAGAAGGAGCGCCTGGACGGGTGTGACACCGAGGTCGTCGTCGACGTCGACGAGCGTGACGCCCGGCGCGAGGTCCGGGAGATCGGCGGTCGGTCGTGGGGAACGAGAGTGCATGGTATCGTGGATGGACAGATCCGTAAAAGGGGTGAGCCGTGGATGGATGGTGAAAGTGGAAGTGGTACCTGTCGTAAATAACGAACGCTATCAGATTGGGAGAAGCCCCTCAATCGGCAGTATCAGAATCGGGACGCGGGGCTGGTGTTCAGTTACGAAATCGTCGACAATGGCAACGCGAAGCACAAGCGAGAGCAGATCAAGATCAAAATGAGATCTGATTGGGTGAGAGGGGTCAACTGCTTGTCTAAGAAGTTAACTTACGCAATTTACACCTCGGTACCTATCGGTGCATCCTTCAGTTCTTGAATATCATCATCCTGTTCAATTTCACTTCCGATTCTATCTTTGTTAGCTTTAGCTACGAGTTCTAGTTGAGTTTCTCTCTCTTCTGTTTGATCTTTCTTCAATATACGAAGTCCATTTTTTAACCCTCTAACGAATCGATTCCCTTTGTCTGTTTCCCTGTAGATGTGGATTTCCCCGTCCTTCTCTCTATAGACTAGCTCGAGGTCGTCATATGACTCCAATATGCTGGAAAAGCCCTGATCCATAGGACCCCGATATGCGCGAATAAACGGCCAGTCATCTTTTTCCATATCCGTATTGTTGCGGAACTGTACGAGCGATTTGTGGAATTTTAATTGACCGTCAATTTCCCCATCGAACTCGTCGACCATCCACAGTCGGGGATGTAGCGCTGCTTCTTCTTCCGGAAGAGTCTCGTCAGATCCGTCAGTCATGCTCCCCACTCCTGGTCGGAAAAGGTGGTCTGTTTGGAAGATGAATGTTTGAGTTCTAATTTTTCGTGTTGTTCGAATCTATTAATAACAGCAGAATCAGAGGATGTCAAGATAATCTGTGGGTCAGACTTTACAAGATGAGATAGTGATGACTCCCTCCTTTCGGCGTCTAAATTAGAAAACGGTTCGTCAAGCACCATCGTCCCCCAATTTATTGCAGAAGTACGGTTTCCATGCTCATTAAGAGCTAAAATAAATGACAAATTGAGTAGTTGGAGTTCGGAGTCACTTAGATCTCCGCGCCTATCATAGAGACGCCGTTCATCACTACTACTTGGTAAGGCAATAGCTCCGCTGTCCCTGTTTACCTGTAATTCTATCTCTGGTTCATCTGATAACTCCCGAAAGTGCTTGGTCCACGTCTCTTCGAAGGTCAGAATAGCGGAATCGTAGCTTCCAGACTCCAGTTGTTCTAATTCGGATCTCAATTCTTCTTTTTTATCTTCTAGTTCGGAGACACTGTCTTCTATATCTATAAGTTCTGATTCTATGTGTTCCAGTTCCTCCCTCTTTTCGTTAAGCTCATCTCCGAGCCCCTCAAGTTCCTTTTCTGCTTCTCGCTCAATTTCACTCACGGTTTTCCCATCATCTAGCCGATCAACAACCAAAGAGTTGAGCTTTGAAATTTCTGGAATTTCGGATTCCAAGTCAGATATCTTGGCCTCGATATCGTTGAGCTCTGCCTGATGTTCGGATATCTCCGTAGCAAGTCGCTCAGGTTCCCCTTCATTCTCTGACTTCTTTTCCTTAAGATGCGTTTTCAGCGATTCAATGGAATGATTCTCACCGCAGAACGGGCACTCAGAGTTGTCCAAGCGTTTCTTTCCAGTATTTGAGGAGACGCGCTGGTCGCAGACGGGACAGACAAATTCTTTGAGCGCTTCTATGATTATGTCCTCTATGTTTGATTGGTATCGCTGAATTTCATCTTTCTGCTCTTCTTTCTGATTGATCTTCCTATCTAAGCCCCGCTTCTTTGAGGATAGTTCGCTTAACCTCTTGTGTATGTCCTCTTTCCTGGAGAGTTTTTCAGAGATCACTTCAAGCTCTCCGCTCTGAGATAGGCTGAGAACTTGCTCCCACTGTGATTGATATCCTTCCAGATTGCTTATATTTCGGTCTAGATCGCGTTTCCGATTCTTGAGAGGCGAAATTCGGTCACTCTTCTCGATTATATCCTCATCCAAGCGGCCAATTACATCCCGGATCTCCTCAATACGCCGCTTAGAGGCTTTGTTAGTAACCTCTAAGATTAGATCCAATATCTCCGTCCCATCTAAATGCTCTAGGGGTAGTTGATCAAGATGAGATGGGAGAAAATGCTCTTGAACAACATCCATATTCCCTAATTTAT
This sequence comes from Halorubrum sp. Ea8, assembly GCF_002252925.1. Taxonomy (NCBI): domain Archaea; kingdom Methanobacteriati; phylum Methanobacteriota; class Halobacteria; order Halobacteriales; family Haloferacaceae; genus Halorubrum; species Halorubrum sp. Ea8. The sequence goes on along the minus strand of NZ_NHPF01000085.1, from coordinate 26,272 downwards.
TCCTAAGAGCCTCCTCGGCCTCTCTCGTTTTCAGCACATCTCCATCAGTTGAATACTTCCTCTTTGGGTCACCACGAGTAAACTGGGAACCATCATCAAATGTAACAGTGACATTGTTTCCTCCTCCGGGACGGACTCCAAGCCTTTGGTGAACCCCAAGAATAGCATACTGAATGGCATTAAACGTGAGACTTTTACCACTGGTGTTTGGTCCGTGAATGAGCAGATTCCCTCCATTAAGATTGTGCGCTTCTGGTGATTGGTCTTCTGTGTAGATGTCCTTCGCGAAATCGTCGATTTTGAATCCACTAATTTTCATTGTTAACAACTTTGTATGTTCGTTCAATCGCACCTTTCACTTCGTTGGCCGAGTACAACGAGACTGCTACCATCAGAATCAAGAGCGAAAATCCGGCACCCAACCCCAATAATCCGTATGAAAAGTACCCGACGATAGGAGCGGTAATCCCGATCGTTAGACAGCATAATGCAGTTACGACTTCCTGTTTCGCGTTCTGATCTAAATCATCTATTTTAGACTCGGCATCTCCGGAGTACCAGTCATCAAACTCGCCACCGTGCTCAAGCTCAAGCTCCATCCGTAAAATCGCAATATGCTGCTCAAATACTCCTTTGATGATTTCTGTCGTGAACTCTTCGGAAATCTCATAAATCACAAGTGCTGGGCCAAACGAGAATAACAGAATTCCATACGCAAATACAGAGTCTGCTGGACCTGTTACAAATTTATACATTACGGCCATTGTGTAGAGTGTCAGAACTCCGTAACCTGCACTCTCATCCTGTACAAATGGTATTATTCCACTCACAGGGAATCATCTCGCTTAGTCACTACTATCGCACAAGTCATTGACAGAACATAAACTTAATCCTACATTAATAGATGTGTAATATGACACATTTTCTCACCCCAGTGTGAAATACAACTGCATGTGCGGTATAAATCTCAACTCACTCACCGACCACCCTACCGAAGCGCCCTCCGCCCAAAGACGGCGACGAGTAGCGCGATCAGAATCCCACCGATAAGCGACTGAACACTCGCGAGCAGCTGTGTCGTCGTCGTGGTCGGTTCGATGCCGCCGTAGCCGAGCGTCGAGAAGGTGACGGCGCTGAAGTAGATGTAACCGATAAGGTCGGGCGTCTCGCCACCGATCACGATCCCGCCGACGATCGAGTAGATCGCCGCGAAGACGGCGACGGCCGCGATCGAGGTGCCGACGACGCGGGCGGGGCTCTCGCCGTAGAGCATGACCCACCGATAGGTTGCGTGCTTAAACCACTCCCAGTATGAGCGCGTTGCGAAGGCGCGCTTTCGGCGGGAGTGCTGCTCTCTCACGTAAGGCTGAGCAACGTCACGTGGGCGGCTGTTCTCGCGCTGGAGGCGCTGCCGGATGCGGTACACGCTGGTCGCTTTCTTCAGTCGATCGCCGACTTCTCGCCGGTCCTCTGTATTGAGGTTACGATGGCGTCGGAATCGTTTGACTGCCTGTCGGACCTTCGCGATGGACCCTGAGGGCGGATTCGCGTCGGCACTGCGATAGCGCGACTGAAGCACCTGACCGCTCCGCACTGCGAGAGCGATCTTGTCTCGGAGTGATATTGGGGTAGTCGTCTCTCCGTCGAGAGGATGCCACGGATCGCAGGGGTCGGCCTCCCGTGCGTACACAGTCTGATCGCTGAAGACCGTCTGATCGTTGATCGACACGCCTTGTGGCTTCGTATCGTACAAACGTGCGCCTGTGAGAGCGGCGCCATCAAATTGACTATCGTTCAAAGAGGCACCTTCTAGGTCAACCCCGAGAAGGTCTGTGTCGGTAAAATTCGCACGGATGGCGGTTACATCTGCGAGTGATGCCCAACGAAGGCGGGCATCTGTTAAATCGGTGCCAGAGAGGTCGGAGCTAGTGAGATCGGCGCCTGTGAATTCAGTATTCGGTAGATCAGCATCTCTAAGATCGGCGCTGGTGAGGTCGGCATCGATGAAGTCGGTATTAAAAAGATAAGCGTCGGTGAGGGCTACGTTGAATAGGTAAGCATCAGTGAAATTGACATCCCAGAGGTAGCCGTTTGTGAGGTCAGCATTGAAGAGGTTAGCGCCGGTGAGGTTAGCGTTATTGAGACTAACTTGAGAGAGGTCCGTTTTAGAGAAATCTGTATCTCGGAGGTAATATCCACGTAATGAAAAGATGTCGTCAAATTTGATTCCGGTCAGCACTGCTCCGTCGAGTAATTCACCACCTGGCTGTGTCTGCTCTCTGACCTCGGTGTCAACTAAAGATTGCCGCAACGCGTTCATGGGCCTTTCACCTGCCTTGTCCAGTTCGGCGTGCCAAACACATTGATCTGAGTTCTTGTAGACATCACGCCAGCAGCAACTCTGGTGTCTCGGATGATCACCTACTTCGTGATCCTCTGGCCACGTGTACCCGCACTTTCCTTCTGTAGCCTCACTCATCGTTCCGATCTCTCCCCTACAGTTTCAGAACCCCGCAACATCCTCAGAACCCCGCCCACCAACCCGGCCGAGTAGCATGCGGCGGCCGAGGACCCGGCTCGGGAACGTCGAGTCCGGGGTTGACTTCCTCACTCAGGTACAGCTGGCCCCATGTCGTGATCGACCAGTAGGTCTCGAAGCGGCCGTCGACGATTTTGCGTTCGTAGCGATCGACGAGTCCGGCGTCGAGCAACACCTTACAGCGCTCGGTGACGCGACCGGGGCTAACGGTGCCGGTGAGGTCGAAGCCAATCTCCCAAGAGGTCACGTCGTCATCGGAAGCCAGTTGCTCTAGAATTCGCTCGTCAAACTGGACAATCCACGGGGCGTACGACCGCATTCAGCTTGCGCCCCCATTGGACTCTCCTGAAACGTCACCGGTGTCGGTGGCATTGACATCGCTGGCGTCGTCGTCGATGTAGCGCCAGTTTTCAGTGTCGAGTCGGCCTTCGAGATACGACTCACCATCATCAGTGATGACGTATGTTGCATCGCTAATTTCCCGCAAAAGGCCTTCTTCTTTTAATTTCTTACATCGACGTCCGATATAGGCTCGACTGAAATTGATTGGGCCACCTTTCATCATTTCAGTGGGAGACGCAGCTTCGTTCTCGTGTAGGTACTCCAAGATCCGATCGTCAAGTAGAGTCATCCAGTCGCCAGAGTGCCGCAACATGCGTTTCATATGTACCGGAGGGGCTGTAATAGGTCCGAATAGTTCCATATAGAATATATCATTCTGTCTAGTTACATCCGAACTTATAAGTTACAAGCGATAAAGGAAGCAACCACGGAGCCCGAGTGATGAATCCTCGGCTAGTGAGAAAATGTAGGATCCCGGTCGCGGTGCTGGCACACCCGACCGGGTCGGGTTCTGTGCTGAAACCACAGAACCATGCCAACGAAGGCAACTGCGGGGCTTAAGCCCTGCGCGACGGCTGACGAACTGAGCGGACGAAACGGCGGCTGCTGTCTCTGCGAAGCGCCGGCTGACGGCTACGACGCGGCGTTCGGCGGCGCGCTTTGCAAGGAGTGCGCGTCCGCGTTCGGCGACCTCCGCAGCGACGTGCACGGGGTGCGCGGTGAGTAGCGTCGACACCGGTGAGAGCGGGACCGCCACAGGCGACACCCTAGCCGGTCTCACCGCCTTCCAGCGCGACCTCCTGTGGGCGCTCTCCCACGACGACGCCCGCAAGGGACTCTCGCTGAAGGCGGATCTCGCCGATTACTACGGCGATGAACTCAACCACAGCCGCCTCTACCAGAACCTCGACGAGCTCGTCGAGTGCGACCTCGTCGCCAAGCGGGCGCGCGACAAGCGCACCAACGAGTACCGCCTCACCGAGCCGGCCCGACGCGCCCTGGAAGCGCGCCGCGCGTGGCAGGCGAGAGGTGAGACGGCGTGAGCCGCACGCGACCGTCGTCTATCCGATTCGACGCCCGCGAGACCCTCACGGGTGACCTCGACGACGTGACCGTCCGACAAGCGGTGGAGGGCCACGCGTGATGAAGAAACTCTGGCGATGCCGCCAGTGCGACCGGCTCGTCAACCGGTTCGTCAACGGCTGGGTCTGCCCGCGCTGTGGCTGGTGCTGCGGCCACTCACTCGCCCGCGTGAATCGGGGACCATGAGTCGGGACAGCGAGCAGCACGCCACCGCGCCCGCAGCGAGGTCCGCCGCGGGCGACATCATCACGGATCTCGATCAGCTCTCGCTCGCAGCCACGTCGAGGACGTGCCAACACTGCGGTCGGTCGTTCATCGAAGGCGACGACGTCGTCGCGTACGTCCACAAGCCGGCCGAACAGCGGATCTACGAGGTCGGCCACTGTGTGTGCGCACACGCCGAACATCGCCAGCAAGCGGTGTTCACCCTCGGTGTCCACGAACTGATGGTCACCGGGCGCATCGGTGTCGCCTCTGACGCGGCGACCCAATCGACGTGGCCGATTCTCATCGACCCGGTCCCCGTGGGCGTGAGCGCGCCAGCGACGACGACGATCCGCTGGCTGCCGCCCGAGACACCACTCGCCGAGCAGGTCGTGCCGACGGCGACCCAGCGGCAACAGCGCCGGACAGCCCGGACACAGGTGACCGTCGGTGGCCATCAACCAACGGTGGAGGGTGACGACTGATGTCGCCGCCACACTTCGTCGACGACCGTCGGAACACGACGACCGGCCGCCATCGTCCACACCCACCCACGCCGAAGCAAGCAGTAGACGTGGACACCGTGCGCGCGACGATCGCGCACCTTCGTCGTGCCCTCACTGCGAGCGACGCTCACAATCCGGGCGCTGTCAACGCGGCCCTGTTGCAGGCCACGATGGCGATCGAGGAGACTTGCCACCCCAAGATTGCGGCCGCACTCCGGACTGCCCGCGGTGTCGATCCAGACTCGCGAACGCTACGGCAGTACATCCGGCAGCTACTCCGGCGGCTCATCGCGGTGGTCAACTGTTGGGAGCCATCCGAGTGATGCCAGCCAACGATCACTCCCGAGTGCCGCGTCCACAATCCACCGGACAGGGCCGCGAGCGTGGCGTCCGTCTCGTGCGTCCACCCGCTAGCGATGAGGCGGCTGGTATCCGCTGTGTGGCGGTCTCGCCGCGGATGACCGAGTGGGTGCCAGATGTCCTCGAACAGCTTCGCGAGGGAAGCATCGAGACGGTACGCGCACAGACAAATCACACCGACGCGTGGCGTGCGAGCTCATCGATACTCGATGCGACGCTCCCGGCGTGGAACTCCCTCAACGACACGTGGGACGACGCGACCGCGGAGGCGGTCGCATACACGCAGGCGATCACCGAGCTCGCCGTAACCGACACTAATTCGACCGCCGAGTCGACGTATCACGAGCGGCGTCACGAATCGTTAGTCGAAACGGTCGAAGCAATCGGGACGGGACGCGGCGCCGTCAACGCCGGACTCGGGGCGCTCGCGAAGGGGCCGGTCGCGCTCCATCGCGAGTTCGATCCCACCCCACGAGCGATTACGTTGGTCCTCGATGGGCCAGCATGGACCGAACTGACTGACCGTCGGACCGGAGTCCGTGCACTCGCGGCGATCGCCGTCCTCGCAGACGGATTCGACATCCGGGTTGTCGCCTCGCCGGCACTCCAGCACGAACTCACCCACCGGTACCCGCGGTGGACCGAGGTCCATCTCGGTCTTACTGACAGCCGGGACCGGTCCCCCCAACAGGGACACCGCGGTTCCGATGAACCAGCTGCACCCACCGACATCACACAATTGGCGTGGATCGCTCTCGACGGACTCGCGTCCGCACCCGGGAAACGGCAGTTACTCGCCGCGTTACCCACCGAGAGTGGTCTGACGTACGCCGAGCTCGAAGCCGATCCCGAACTCGCGATCGAGCGCGGGACGATCGGTCGGTACGTCATCGACTTGGAGTCGCGAGGGTTAGTTGCGATCGACCGGCGTCGAGAGCACAACACGGTTCGGCTCACCGACCTCGGGGAGACGGCCGTCAGTAAGTGTCTCACGCCGGATTGTGAGCTCCACCACCCGGACCAGACCCAGTTGGCACACAGTCTTACCGCGACCACTCACGATTCACCAAGTACAGTGTCGCCCCCGCGAGGGGCATTGGGGACCGAACCGACCACGGTCGAATCGTGGCTTGCGGCGACCGGCGACGGCGACGAGGGCTACGTCCAGCGGATCGACACCCACGACGCGGCGTCGATCCACCAAAGGTTCACCGTCCCGGCGAAGACTGGAGCGGTTACGCTCGTTGATGACCCGGTTGAACCGTTTGACGACGGTCGAGTGAGCTACTTCAGTCACCTCGACGGCGAGTGTCTCGCCATCGTCCAGTGGGGCGGTCCACTCGCCACACTGGGACGTCTCGCGGGTGTCTTACTCAGCGACACGGCCCTGTCGGAGGTCCTCACACCAACGCGACTCGGTGAGACGTTCGCGAACATCCACGGTGGGTCCGGCGGACACACCGGTTCACCCGGCCGGACTCTGCGTCGCGGCCAGCAAGTCGGCTGGTTCAGCGAACACGAGGAGGTGTACGAGAACTGGCGTGACCGGATCGAGAGCGTCCGCGAGACGCATCTCACTCGCCTCAGTGCGCTCACCGATAGCTCCGACAGTGCGGCCCGTGGTGAGTTATTCGAGGACCTCCACGGACTCATCGCGACGGCGACCCAGCTGTATCACGCTGCTGGCGTCGATCTGACCCTAACGGTCCGGCTGCCGGACACCGAGACGCTCGCCCAAAGCGAAACGAAGCGAGACGATCTTTGTGACTTCATTCGGTATACGGTGCCGAAACAGTCGGTGTACGGCATTCACTCAGGCTATCGGATGTTGTTCGAAGAGCGTCCGGCGAAGCTCAAGCGACGGTTGCCGTACGACATCGAGACAGGCGCTTCGATGGAGCTAACAGCGTCGTGGGTGCTCGCCGGACCGACGGCGACAACGCTCCAGACAGCCATTTCCGAGGCGCTTGCCGCGGAACTCGACACCCTCCGCGAGGCGATCGCCACCGGCAACGAACGGGCACCGACGCTAACCGTGCCCGTTCGCGACGGGACGACATACGCGTCGCTCCGCCGGATCGTCGACGAACTCGCCGTGGAGTACGACACCGGGTGGACGCCGCGTGTTCGACGCGAGCTCACGCGGTTCTGCCTCCGATCGTTCGGCCGCGAGGTGCCACACCGAGCGAGTCCGTACGACGCGGTCACCTGTTTGGTGCGAGCACTCGATGACCCACGCCAACAGGAGTGGGAGCCAGCAGTGATCAGGGCGGCGACAACGCTGCCGAGCAGTCGCTTCCGCCCTGACCTCGCACCGACGGCGACGAAGCTGTACGCGACGCTACTCAACGCGTCTGAGCCACGTGGTCGGCAGGAACTCATCGAGCGCGCCGACATCTCGGCCAGTAGCTACGACCGCCGTATTGGGACTGTCAGCGATCTCCCTCGTGTTCGGCCGACAACGGTGGGCGGACACCGGAAGTGGTACGCCGTCACACAGACGGAGGCGGCTAGTGCGGGCCAGAGGCCGGAGCGCTCACGCCACCCTCTACGGGCTCGCCCGACCACCGCGCGTGTCACTTCAACTGCTGGAGACAGCCGCGGCGATCCAAACAGGGCGGTGAGGGGAGATGTCCAACTGACAAGACAGTTCAGAAGCGGTCCTACTCGATCAGCCGAGATCCGGACGGCGACGGCAGGGCAGCCAACGCTGCATCGGTTCCGAGCCTCAGGCAGGCCACAAAAGAGGCCGCCGGCTACCTTGTGGAGGTATCGATTCCAGGTAGATTCTCCAGCAACGGAACAGGCGGGAGTGGACTCGCGACACAGCAAGCAGTCTACCAGATGCATCGCTCGCACACCGATTGCCGCGAAGACAACTCACGACACACAATGGCCCGATCGACTACGGACGAATTCGACTGGGAGAATAGAGATTATCACCAAGACGCCCTTGTGGACGGATTCCCCCGTCTGAATATTGTGAATTACGAGTATGAGACAGGGTATCGGAAACACCTCGTGAAACTGCTTGAGAAGTACGACTGGGACGTTTCGACAGAAGTGTGGGATGACAATCGAAATGGCCGGGTTGATATCTTCGCAGAGCACCCGTCTGTCGGATGTATTGGGATCGAGGTCAAACGGACGCCTAAACGACAGGGCGGGCCAATTTCTGAGGGGATCGCACAGCTACTGAACTATCGCTCCTACACCTACGAGGAGTTCGACGTCGACTATTGGGTACTCGCTCCTGGCTTTGATGTCTCAACTGGACCTGGGGGAATGCCGTCAGAAAGAAAAAAACAGGTTCAGATCCAGTTACAGATGATACTTGTCGAACTTAAGATGGGAATGCTCGTCCGGTGGAAAAGATCGATTCTGTTCGGAAAGAGCCCTACACCGAGAATTAATCCACGGCATCCGGAATACTTCGACGAAGCAGATCGGCGAGCGCTTAACGAGACTATTAACGGCCGGAGCTGGGATGCAGGTGAGTACGAAGCAGGAGAGTAGATTCCCACTCACCGAGGTCGATTCCGAAGTATTCCAAGATCATGGCTGCTACAGAGGCCGTAACAAGCGAAAGAACTGTTTCCACAGCAGTTTGCCCGACCATCGACCACGAACCATCAAAGAAGAGCGCAATGATGGTCCAGCCCACGAGCCCAAACGACAGTCCTCGAACAAGCCGAGTACGTTGTTGAGCAACACGACCAAGTCGCCCGAACGACTGACAACCAAGCCCACGAGGACCTCCGATACGCCGTCCACGGGGTGCTCGAAGGCGAAGCGGAACACCCCCAGCGGGCTGGACGCAGACTGACGGCGTGACCGTTGGCTACGGGAGCGGCGAGGCGATGTACGACAGCTGGGGCTATGTAAAAGACTGGGGGAGACCTTCCCGTTACGGAGAATCAAGGAGAAAGCCTCGCGCTTCAACGCGGGGATGAATCCGACAGTTCTCTACAGTAACCAGGACTCTCAGAGGCATACACCGAAGTGCTAGAGGCAGGGTTGGATGAATTGGAGAGTTGAATATCCAGCAACAACGTAGTTCGCACATGCTACTGTAGTTGTCGGATTCACCCCACGGCTAAACCCGTGGGCTTTCTCCTTGCCTATCTGTAGGGTCGTGTAGTTAACGGTGGGATCTGTGATGAACGCTATTGCCGAGTGGTTCGATAGAGGTAGTTTAAGTGATGACAATACTTGCGGTGGGTCACCCTTTCTTACCCAACAGATAGTCCGTGACAGCGTCGAATAAGTAGGCTGTGGTGACCAAATCCGGTCAATCCCGAGTTGCCGAGACAGCCTCGACGACCGATTGGGCGTTTGCCGCAACCCGGCCGTACGAATCGTCGGCAATTGCATTGTGGTCAACGATTGAACTACCGACACCGACCGCGACTGCACCGGCCTGGATGTAGGCGCCCGCGTTCTCCGCACCGACGCCGCCGGTCGGGACGAGGGGGATCTGCGAGAGGGGGCCGCCGATCGCTGCGACGTGATCTGGTCCCCCAGTCTTTGCGGGAAATACCTTCACCGCGTCGGCGCCGCCTTGGTAGGCTTCAAGCACCTCAGTCGGCGTGTAAGCGCCCACCACGATCGGCGTTCCGTAGCTGTTCGCCGTTCGGATGACGTCACGGTTCACCGTCGGCGTCACGAGGAACTCCGCGCCTGCGAGCTGTGCCGCACGCGCTGTCTCCGCGTCGAGCACGGTGCCCGCGCCGACCAGCACGTCCTCGACCCGATCCGATATCAGCTCGATCGATGCCATCGCGTTTGGCGAGTCTACCGTGACCTCAAGCGCCGTCACGCCGCCGTCGACAACGGCATCCGCGACCGCCCCGGCGTCGTCTGTGTCTACGTCCCGGAGGATTGCAATTACTCCGCTGTCCGTGATTCGGTCTAGTCGGTCAGTTTGCATGGTGAGGCCCTCCCTCGGAGGAGTATTAAATCAAACCGTGTCGAGGATGATCGTGCGCGTCACAATAGTTCGAGTTCGATTGTTTTCGCGGCACTGGAAACGAGCCCGGCCGTGTCTTCCTCGAGCCGTTTCCCCTGCATCTCGTCAGACGGCCCGGAGACGGTGACTGCGCCCACAGGATCGCCGTTGACGACGATAGGAGAGGCGACGCACTGCCAGTTCGCGTCGAGCTCGCCGCGATCGAACGCGATTTTTCGGTCCCTGATCGACCGGAGTTCGGAGCGAAGCGTCGCCGGGTCCGTCACGGTCCGGTCAGTCTTTCTATCGAGCCCATAGCGGTTGACGTACTCGTCAACTGCGTCCGCTGACCGGAACGCGAGAATTGCCTTGCCCGCCGCGGCCCCGTGGAGTCGGACGCTCCCCCCTACTGCGATTGGATGGTCGTCATTACCGATCCGGTGTAAGTAAATGGCGTCCGCTTCTTCCGGAACCACGAGGTTCGCGACCGCGTTTGTGTTCTGCGCCAGTTTTCGTATCTCGCTTTGTGCCGCCTGATAGACGGTATTCCGTTCTCTCGTCCCGAACCCGATCCGCAGGAACCGATGGGTGAGCTCGTAGGTCCCCTCGATGTTCTTCACGTAGCCGAGCGTACAGAGCGTCGAGAGGTGGTTGTGAACCGCGCTTTTCGAGACATCCATCGAATCGGCTAATTCGGTGACTCCGGCGCCGTTACGCTCGTATAGTTCCTCGACGATCTGCAGGGACGTTGCCGTCGCCTGAACGGAGATGGTGTCCGGGTCTCCCATCGTTTCTGAGAGTGGTATGGGAGACAGCGGTATAACACTTGTTTAGTATAGGAGAACACAGTCGTGGATCAGAACATAATATTGGGTATAAAATTTATAAATTAAATATATTATACCCGCAATACTAGGCGGACGCGGCATAAATTTGAAAAAACGTATATAACTGGGCTCTGTTCAGCTTATGAAAACACAAATAATGCGGTTCTGAGCTGTTTTTAGGACAAATGTCCAGTAATTTTATATAGCTGTAGCATGAGGAACGGATAGTCAGGTACGATCATGACTAACAAACCAAACTACGCACAATACGGGCGACGTCGACTCATGAAAGGCGCGGGAATCGCGGGGCTCGCGGGACTCGCAGGGTGCATCGGAACCGGCGATCCCGAAAGTGGAGGGGATGGCAGCGACGGTAGCGACGGCAGCGATGGTAGCGACAGCAGCGATGGTAGTGACGGTAGCGACGAGAGCGACAGCGGCAACGGCATGGCGTCGGAGATCAACGTGTGGGGGTGGGACGTCGCCGCGCGAGCGCTGATGATAACTTCCGAGGAGTACGAGTCCGAGAACGACGCAACGGTTGCCGTCGAGGAGTTCGGTCGGTCCGCGATGAAAGACCGGCTTCAGACGAACCTGCTTTCGGGCTCCGGCGCGCCGGCGGTCTCCATGCTGGAGTCGGTCGACGGTCCCTCGCTCATCGACACGGGCTCCGTCGCACCCCTCTCCGACGAGATTGAGGAAGCGGGTGTCAAAGACGACTTCATCTCCGGGAAGTGGGAGGCGCTCACCGTTGACGGCGACATCTACGCGCTCCCGTGGGACACCGGCCCGACGGCGGTGTACTACCGGCGGTCGGTGTACGACGAACACGATATCGACCCGGACGGCATCGAGACGTGGGCGGACTTCATCGAGGAGGGTCAGAAGCTGCCCGACGAGCAGTACATGCTCAACCTCCCCGAAGGGGACCTCTCCGGCGTCTGGCGGTACCAGTTCCGTCAGCTCTCCGGCGAACCCTTCCTCGAGAGCGGCGAGGTGAACATCCACAACGAGAAGTCGCTCCGCGTGGCTCGCAACATCAAGGAGATTTACGACGCCGACATCGCGGCTAACATTGAGGGGTGGACGTCCGCTTGGTTCAGCGCCTACGGCGACGCGACGATCGCGTCGCTCCCCTCGGCGGCGTGGATGGAGGGGACGCTGCGCGCCGAGCTCCCCGACACCGCGGGCGACTGGGGCGTGTTCAAGATCCCCGCGCTGGAGTCGGGCGGCCCGCGAGCGTCCAACTGGGGCGGCTCCAACCTCATGATAGCCGACCAGGTGTCCGACGACAAGAAGGCTCGCGGCTGGGACTACTTGCAGTTCTCGCTGGCGACCGAGGAGATGCAGCTGGCGATGTACGACGAGTACGGGCTCTTCCCGGCGCTTGAAACCACCTACGAGGACCCGGTCTTCGAGGAGGAGCTCGACTTCTACGACGGACAGCCCGCGCGGGCGCTCTTCGCCGAGGTCGCACAGGAGGCTCCCGGTTACCGGTTCACCGAAGACACCCCCGAGGTGTCGCAGGCCATCGAAACGGAGCTCCAGCGTATGATTAACGGGGAACAGTCGGCCGAAGAGGCCGTGCAGGCGGCCGCGGAGACGGTCGCCGAGAACACCGATCGGGACCTCGCGTAATCCGGGAGGAGTCGATCGCATGGCCACTTCTGACGAAACAGACGATCGCGTCGGGCAGGCATATCGCCGCCGTCTTCGCGGTGCAGTCGGGAGAGCGACGCGACGGTCGAGGCGAGCGGCGCGACCGCTCTGGGACCGGTTCCGCTTCGCCAGACAGGACCTGACGGCGGCGACGCCGACGCTGCCGCGAGTCGCGTACATATTCATCGCGCCGTTCTTCCTGTTGTTCAGTGCGTTCCTGGCGTTCCCGGTGTTTTACACGCTGTACCTCTCGTTTTTCGAGTACCGAGGAGTCGGACAGGGGTCGCTGTTCTGGATCGACCTCGGCCCGTTGTACCTCGAGATCCCGCAGATCGCACAGCTGGAGTTCATCGGGCTCGGGAACTATGCCCGCCTGCTCAGCAACGAGCTGTTCTGGCAGTCGATGTTCAACACGTCGTACATCTTGGTGATACAAGTCCCGCTGATGATCGGGCTAGCGCTCGCCCTCGCGCTCGCGCTGAACGCGTCGTTTCTGCGGCTTAAAGGAGTGTTCCGCACAGCGATCGCGTTACCCGTCTCGGCGAACCTCGTGGCGTACTCAACGGTGTTCCTGCTGCTTTTCAACGAACAGCTGGGATTCCTCAACTACGCCCTCGCCGGCGTCGGACTCGGCCCCGTCCCGTGGCTGACCGACGCGTTCTGGGCGCGGAACACGATCATCGCGGCGGTGACGTGGCGGTGGACCGGATACAACATGATCATCCTGCTGGCCGGGCTTCAGACGATCCCGCAGCAGCTGTACGAGGCCGCCGAGATCGACGGTGCGAACCGGTGGGAGAAGTTCCGATACGTCACGCTCCCGCAACTCAAACCGGTGTTCCTGTTCGTCATCGTCCTCTCAACGATCGGGACGTTCAAGCTGTTCGCCGAGCCGTACGTGATCACCGGCGGCGGTCCGACCAACTCGACTATCACTATCGTGCAATACATTTACCGACAGGCGTTCGTTAACTTCAACCTGGGCTACGCGAGCGCGCTCACGGTCGTGTTCGTCGTGATCGTCAGCGTGTTCTCTGTCGTCCAGATCAAGATCGGGGGTGAGGACTGATGCGCGAACAGCGCCGGAAGGACGCGGTCTGGCAGTTCCTCACGTACGCCTTCGTCGTCACAATGGTCGTGGTGATGATGGTCCCTCTGTACTGGATGCTGGTGGCGGCGACGCTCCCGCAGGAGCAGTTCCTGCAGTTTCCGCCGCGGCTGGTACCCGGGACGGCGTTCCTCGACAACTTCGCGGCCCTGCAGGAGCGGCTCGACTTCGTCCGGACGATCCGGAACAGCGTCCTCATCGCGGTGATCTACACGCTGCTCTCGCTGGTGTTGTGCTCGATGGCCGGCTTCGCGTTCGCAAAGTACGAGTTCAAGTTCAAGGAGCCGATCTTCTACGCGATCTTAGCGACGCTCGTGTTGCCGATCCAGCTCCTCGTCATCCCGCTGTTCCTGCTGATGGCACAGCTGGACTGGACGAACACGTTCCGAGCGATAATCCTCCCGTGGGCGGCGAACCCCATCGGAATCTTCCTCATGCGGCAGAACATGAAATCGATCCCGGACGCGTTGCTGGAGTCCGCCCGGATGGACGGGGCGACGGAGATCCAGATATTCTACCGGATCGCGCTCCCGACGATGCGGTCGTCGCTGGCCGCGCTGGCGATCATCCTGTTCCTGTTCCAATGGGACTTGTTCTTGTATCCACTCGTGATCCTCGAGAGCGCGGACATGTACACGATCCCGATCGGGTTGGCACAGCTGACCGGCTTCCAGCGTATCTACTACGATCAGATCATGGTGGCGGCGACGCTCGCTATCGTCCCGATGGTCGTGTTGTTCTTACTGCTGCAGAAACAGTTCGTTAGCGGCATCCTCGCGGGGTCGCTCAAGGAGTAACCAATGTCAGGAATCAACATCTCTGAGCTCGATAAAGTGTACGACTCCGGAACTGAGAACGTGGTCGCGGTGAAGGACCTCTCCGTCGAGATCGACCACGGCGAGTTCCTCGTCTTGGTCGGGCCGTCCGGCTGCGGGAAGTCGACGACGCTCCGCTGTCTCGCGGGCCTTGAGGACGTGACGGACGGCTCGATACGGTTCGGCGACGTAGACGTCACGGACCGCCGGGCCAGCGAACGTGACGTGGCCATGGTGTTCCAGAATTACGCGCTGTACCCGCACATGACCGTCCGGGGCAACATCGGCTTCGGGCTGAAGCTCTCGACGAAGCTGACCGGTGACGAGATCGAACAGAAGGTCGAGAACGTCGCCGAGATGCTCGGTATCAGCGAACTGCTCAACGAGAAGCCGAAGTCGCTCTCCGGTGGGCAACAGCAGCGCGTGGCACTCGGACGGGCGATCGTTCGGGAGCCATCTGTGTTCCTGATGGACGAGCCGCTCAGTAACCTCGACGCGAAGCTCCGGTCGGACATGCGGACCGAACTGCAGGAGCTCCAAGCCGATCTCGACGTCACGACGGTGTACGTCACGCACGACCAGACGGAGGCGATGGCCATGGGCGACCGGATCGCCGTGATGGACGGCGGCGTGCTCCAACAGGTCGGCGCGCCTGAGGACGTGTACCGCTCGCCCGTGAATCAGTTCGTCGCGGACTTCATCGGCTCGCCGAGTATCAACCTCTTTATTGCCGACGTCGACGGCGCGACCCTTCGGGGCCCCGGCGGGTTCACGTACGAGCTCGCCAACCCCGAACCGGTCGCGGGGCACGACCGCGTCAGCGTCGGCGTCCGACCTGAGGACATCACCGTCGTCGAGGCGGGGCAGAACACCGCCGACGTGACGGTCGTCGAGCCGATGGGGAACGAGAACTTCCTCTACATGGAGATGGCCGGCCACGAACTCACCGCCCGCGTCGCACCGGCGGTCCGGCCGACGGAGGGCACGCACGTCCCGTTCGACTTCAAGGAAGCGGCGCTCTACCTGTTCAACGCCGAGACCGGCGACGCGCTTAAGACCAAGACGGACACCGTCGACTCAGCAGTCGTCGGGACAACTGAAGACTGACTAACCTACCATGTACATCACCGACTACGAGCTGTTCGAAGTACCGCCCCGCTGGTTATTCCTGAAGCTGACGACGAGCGATGGCACCGTCGGCTGGGGAGAGCCGATCGTGGAGGGGCGGTCTCACACGGTCGTCGCCGCGGTCGAGGAGCTGCTCGACAACTACCTACTCGGCGAGGATCCGACACGGATCGAAGATCACTGGCAGGCGATGTACCGTGGCGGATTCTATCGCGGCGGCCCCGTGCTGATGAGCGCGATCGCCGGCGTCGACCAGGCGTTATGGGACCTCAAAGGGAAACAGTTCGGCGCGCCCGTCCACGAGCTGCTCGGCGGTCGCGCACGGAACCGGATCCGCGTGTATCAGTGGATCGGCGGGGACCGACCGGCTGATGTCGGTGACGCCGCTCAAGAGAAGGTCGATGCAGGATTCACGGCGCTAAAAATGAACGCGACCGCGGAGCTACGGCCTATCGATACCCCAGCCACCGTGGACGACGCGGTCGACCGGATCGCGGCTGTTCGGGAGTCGGTCGGCGACGAGGTCGACATCGGAGTCGATTTCCACGGGCGTGTGTCGAAACCGATGGTTCGGCGGCTTGCGGCCGCGCTTGAGCCGTACGACCCGATGTTTATTGAGGAACCGGTGTTACCTGAGCACAACGATGCGCTCTCGGGTATCCGGCAGTCGACGACGATCCCGATCGCAACCGGCGAGCGAATGTACTCGCGGTGGGATTTTAAAGAGGTGTTCGAGACGGACGCCGTGGACCTGATCCAGCCGGATGTCTCGCACGCGGGCGGGATCACGGAAATGAAGAAGATCGCGTCCATGGCCGAGGCGTACGACGTGTCGATCGCGCCCCACTGTCCGCTCGGACCGATCGCACTCGCGTCTTGCATTCAGGTTGACGCGTGCACGCCGAATGCGCTGATCCAAGAGCAGTCGCTCGACATTCATTATAATGAAACGAGCGACGTGTTGGACTATCTCGCCGATCCGACGGTGTTCGAGTACCGCGACGGCTTCGTCGACATCCCCGAGGGAGACGGCCTCGGGATCGAGATCGACGAGGAGTACGTCCGCGAACAGCGCGGCGACGTCGATTGGCACAACCCCGTTTGGCGGCACGACGACGGCTCCGTCGCGGAGTGGTGAGCCGGATGAGAACTCGAACGCGCCGACACGGAGGCGAACTATGACACGCCGACACGAGTCCCCGACCGAGCACGCGGTGTCCGGCCGGTTCGCCGGCGAGACCGCGATCGTCACCGGGTCGACGCGCGGGATCGGCGCCGGAATCGCGGAACGGCTCGCCGACGAGGGGGCGAACGTCGTCGTCAGCGGTCGCACCGTCGAGGCCGGCGAGGCCGTCGTCGACCGGATCGCGGATCGGACCGCGGACGAGTCGACCGACGGCTCGCGGACCGGCGACGCGACCTTCGTCCGCGCTGACATGCGCGACCCGGACGACGTGGCGGCGCTGGCGGAGGCGGCCGCCGAGCGGTACGGGTCCGTCGACGTGCTCGTGAACAACGCTGGCGTGCAGACGGAGACGGCCGCCGACGAGGCGACGCTCGACGACTGGGAGTTCGTCGTGGAGACGGACTTCCGAGCGTACTGGCTCGCCGCACGAGCAGCCCTCGCGCACATGGACCGCGGGGCAATCGTGAACGTCTCGTCGAACCACGCGTACGCGACGATGCCCGCTCACTTCCCGTACAACGCGGTGAAGGCGGGCATCAACGGCATGACGCGGTCGCTGGCCGTGGACTTCGGTCCACGCGTCCGGGTGAACACGGTCGTTCCCGGCTGGGTGGAGATCGAGCGAACCCGCGAGGAGCTCCCGGAGGGGCGGTTCGAGGAGGTCGAGTCGATCCATCCGACCGGTCGGATCGGCACACCGGCCGATGTCGCCGGGGCCGTCTCGTTCCTCGCGAGCGAGGACGCCGCGTTCATTACGGGGGCCGCCCTGCTCGTGGACGGCGGACGCGGCGCAGTGATGCAGGACGACACGCTCCCGAACTACCGGACACGGGAACGGTCGAAATAACCGACGGCCACAACCACTAGGGCTTCTGACGGACGTGCTCAACTACGGCTTAGCGACCTGTAGTCCATCGACACGGTCTCCCTCGATGACGGCGACTCCGTACGGTCCCACAAAGCTGCCGTCTGCTGATGAGTCGCCGTCGAGTGCCACGTCGACGTTGTCCCGGTTGGTGTCGTCCACTACGAGCGAGTCTGGATCGATTCCCGGCAACTGAAGCCGATCGCTCGTGAAGTTCGTCACCCACGTATAGCCGCCGCGGGACCCGACTCGGACGCCGTCTGGAAGCTGATCGGCGCGTCGGACATCCGCGCGTTCGAGCAAGTCTGACGCGAGCGTATCTGCCAAGTCAGCCCCGGGCCAGACCCCGCAGTAGGTGACCTGGCCGTCACCGACCACATTGGTGACGACTGCCGGCCGACCGTTCGCCGGACCATCGACGTCGTACACATACATGGGTTCAGCAGCGTTGGGAACGAGCCATTCGGCCCAGGTCCGAAACTGAACGGCCTGAATCACGTCTTCATCGACACCGCTGTCAGTGGGGCTGTCGACTCGCTGGACCGCGGTTTGGAGGCGTCGCGGCAGCGACTCGTGCTGGTCGATGTCCGCACCGACGAGATCAGCTAGCGGGCCGGGTTGGGGTGCCGGCCGGAGCTTGTTTTCCGCGTCCTTCACGCCGGTTCGGGGCCCGAAGAGGAGCTCCCCACCGTCGGCGACGTAGTCGCTCAGCTTGTCGGCGAGACCTTCGGTAACGAGGTGGAGTGCGGGCGCGACGACGGCCGCGTACCCGGAGAGGTCAGCACTCGGTGGGATCACGTCGACCTGTACGCCGTAACTGCGCACGGCGCCGTAGAAGGCCTCTTGGAGCGCCCAGTAATCGAAATCCGGCGCGTGCGGCTGAGTGTCAAGCGCCCAGAGCGAGTCGTAGTCGAAGATAGTCGCTACCGGAGCGTCCACGTGAGAAACACCGTCGAGTGCGGTGAACTCCTCGGCCGTTCGCATAGCGTCACCGTACCCACGGTCAGGCGAGCCGTCCGCCTTCCGGAGTCCGGCATGGTACTGTTCTTGGCCTTCGAGACAACGCCGCCACCTGAAGTAGAGGACAGCACCGGCCCCGTGGGCGGTGGCGTGGTGAGCCCACAGCCGCATCGCGCCCTCACCCGGCTGCGGACAGTGTGGTGGCCAGTTCACATCGCCCGGCTGCTGTTCCATCACCCAGAACGGCCGGTCTAGCGCGCTCCGGTAGAGGTCGTGGTCCATCCCGACTTGGTCAGGGTCGCCGGCCCGCAACTGGTCCGGTGACGCCTCCGCGTCGTAGCGGTCCTGGACGAACCCCGTCGGGTACGAATCCCACGCGACTCGGTCGAGATCAGCACTCACGTCATACGCGTTCAGCGTCGGGAATCGTCCCATGAAGTTGTGGGTGACGAACCAGTCGGGGTCGGCCTCGCGTATCAAGTCGGCATGGACGCGATTGTACTCGACGACCGAATCGCTGGCGAAGCGTGCGTACGCCAGCAAACGCGAGGGGTGATGTTCGGCAGGGGTCGGGCCCGGCGGATCGACCTCCTCGAAGGCTCCGTACTGTTGGCTCCAGAACGTGTTCCCCCACGCCTCATTGAGCCGGTCGATGTCACCGTACCGGTCCGCGAGCCACGTCCGGAACGCGTCGGCGCAGTCGTCGCAGTAACACCGGACAGTCCTATGACAGCCGAACTCGTTGTCCGTCTGCCAGCCAGCGACGTGCGGCGAGTCGGCGTATCGCTCGGTGATTTGCTTGACGATCCGGGTCGTCTCCTCGTGGTACGCGTCGGAGTTGAAACAGTAGTGTCGGCGGCTGCCGTGTTCGCGGACGGTCCCGTCGGCATCTTCTTGTCGGATCGACGGTCGCTCGTCGACCAGCCACTTCGGTGGCGTCGCCGTCGGCGTGCACAACACCGCCTGCATCCCGTGGTCGCCGATGAGTTCGACAGCTTCGTCGAGCCACTCGAAGTTGAACGTGCCACGCTCGGGCTCGAGGGTTCCCCACGAGAACTCCGCCATTCGCACGTACTCGAGGCCGGCGTCTGCCATTGCAGCGATGTCGCGTTCCCACTCCTCGCTCGGCCAGTGTTCGGGAAAGTAACAAACTCCGATACGCATAGCGCATCCACTCAACCGCGCCACCTAAGCGTTCGGATAGGTGGGTATGAGAAGACGGTGTGATATTTATATGGGCGAAAGGACCGTGTGGTATGAAGAAACGCAGGGCGGACGCCACCGCAGTCACGTACGACCCGACCAGCCACGAGGTCACGATCGCGGATGACGCCGGGAATTTACTCGTCGGGGCCCTTGACGCGGCCGCAGTCGATGGCGATAATGAGCGAATGCAGGTCGCGGACGTGTCACTCTCGACCGAAGCAGGCGGCGTCGAAGCGATTTGCACCGTCGAGAACGCTAGCAACGAGCCGGTCCGGGCGGGCGACATTACTTTTAGGTTCGAGACCGCATTCAGCGCGGACGCGCGCGTCTACCGGCACGGATACCAGTCGTGGTCGTCGACGGGTACGCTCCCGGTTGGGGAGCGCTTCCCCACGGAGAGCCCAGACAACGCCCCGATGATGAACGACCTCGCAGCGTCGACTGACGACCGGACCAGCAGTTACCTGACCGGACTCGTCGAGGACGACCGATACGTCACGGCGGGGTTTCTCGAGCACGATCGCTACTGTACCCGGTTTGAGATCGACGACGACGACAGTGGCGTCGCAACACTCCGCGCGGTGTGCCCGCTCGAAGGGACACGCCTAGCGCCCGGCGAACAGTTGGCCCTCCCGCCGCTGTGGGTCGACGCTGATCGTGAGCTTCGGGAAGGGCTCGCTGCGTTGGCTGACTGCGTCGGCGAGCGGATGAACGCTCGCGTGCCTGAAACTTCACCGACCGGCTGGTGCTCGTGGTATCACTATTTTACCGACGTCACCGAAGCGGACGTACGAGAGAACCTCGCCGAACTCCGCGAGTGGGGGATCCCAGTCGACGTCGTCCAAATCGACGACGGGTACATGGAGGCGTTCGGCGACTGGCGATCGATCGCCGACGGGTTCGAGGATATGAGCGACGTTGCGGACGACATCTCAACCACCGGGTACCGACCGGGGCTGTGGCTCGCGCCCTTTTACGTGGAGGCCGGTGCCGACTTGCACGCCGACCACCCGGAGTGGTTCATTACGGAGCCGACCGACGCGGCTGCTGATGGGCCGGGAACACCCGTCGACGGCGGCTTCCGCGCCGGGTCGTCGCTGTACGGGCTTGACACGACGCACCCGGAAGTTGTCGACTGGCTTCGAGAGACCGTGTCGACGGTCGTCGACGACTGGGGGTTCACGTATCTGAAGCTTGATTTCCTCTTCGCAGCGGCGCTACCCGGTGAGCGATACGACGCTGAGGCGACCCGGATGGAGGCGTACCGTCGAGGGATCGAGACGATCGCCGAGGTGGCCGGTGACGACGTATTTCTCCTCGGGTCCGGCGCGCCGATGGCCCCAAGCGTCGGACTCTTCGACGCAATGCGGATCGGCCCGGACACCGATCCGACCTGGGAAACACCAGGGGAATCGGGGAGCCAACCGGCATTAAAAAACGCCGTCCGCAATACGCTCACGCGGAACTACTTGCACCGGCGCTGGTGGCTCAACGACCCCGACTGCCAGCTCGTTCGGGACACGAGCGACCTCACCGGAGCCGAGCGCGAGGCGTTCGCAGCGCTCGTCGCCACGACTGGTGGTGTAAACGTGTTCTCGGACCGGCTCGCGGAGATCGCTCCGGCCAGTCGACGGCTACTAGAACGGTCTATCCCGCCCGCGAGCGACGCCGAGGTCGCGGGGCTCGACGCAGAGCGGTTCCCGTCACGTGTCATCTGCGACCGACCGGGCGACGAGACCACGACTGTCGCACTGTTTAATTGGTCAGACGAACCGTCGACGGTCCGATTCGACGCATACGAACACTTAGAGAGAGGCTCGGGAGCCGACCCAATCGTGTGGGACGGCCTGTCGGGCACGCTCGTTGACGGCCCGGTCATCGAGCGGAAACTACCGCCGCACGGCGCGGCGGTGTTTGCCGCCGTCCCCGCCGACACCGGCGACTTACTCGGCGACGCCGCAACACTCACGGGCGGATCAGATCGCACAACAACGGCGACGCTTCGAGACGGAACGCTCGAAGCAGCCGTCGACGGAGAGAGCGTCACGTTCGTGCTCAACCGAGAATGACTGGTTCACGGCCGCCGTTCGTGAACTCCGGCAAGAGGTCCTCGACGTTCCCCACGCCTACGTGAACTGCTAGCAAGCGCAGCTCGCGGCTCCCGAAATCTGTTCCGTGGCGGGCCTCTAGACGACGGGCCGCCACGTCGACCTGTTTGCTGACCGGAAAGAGGCGTGCCCGCCGAGTAAGGCTGGCCTTCGCTCGAAGAGTGCCTCGACAGCTACAACCTCCCGGTCCCGAGACCGTATCCTGGCCGTCCAGAAATGATCGGAGTTCCCACAGGGCATCATAGAGCCCCTCCTCTGACGGTGGTAACGGATCGGGTCTATCCGCTCATCCGTAGCGGTCGCCGGCGGCGTCATCGACGAACAGCGTCGGGTGATTCTCTTCGTGAACCTCGTGAGCGATGCCGTCGGGTGTGAGCGTCCATCGGGCGAGGTGACCGTCTCCGAGAGACTCCGGCGTGCGCGTCACGGGTTATGTGTCGGTGAGTGAGTCGACTCGTAACTCGGGTTCGGCGATCCGGCGTTCCTGTTCAAGCGCGATCGCCATCCACACCGGCGCCAGCAGGTCGGAGTGGTTGAGGTGACCGGCGGCGTCGGCGCGATCGCGAGCGTACATGAACAGGTGGTCGAACCGGAATTGATCCTCGCCCCGGAGCGCTCGTCGCGCTCGTCGGAACGCGCTCCACTCGTTTTCGACCGCTCCCAACCGATCTCGGTACGTCGGATTGGTCCGTCCCATTACGGAGAATCAAGGAGAAAGCCTCGCGTTTCAGCGCGGGGATGAATCCGACAGTTCTCTACAGTAACCAGGAGCTTCTGGTCGGGTGTTTTAACTGAGTGATTGTCATACTGCTAGGTAGCCGAGGCGGTCTACCCGCCCACCTAATCGGACAATATCGGGATTGCCCGAATCCACACAGAAAGCACCCTTTCTGTTGTGGATTTCGGGATGCAGTAAGAAGTACCTCTGAATCCCAAGTCGGGATAGGAGTAACGGCTGATTGACACAGCCAGTAGCCGTCACCGGGACAGCTACAAACCGTAAACACCCCAACCCAGCGGTACGGTGCCGTGGGAACCTTCGCCCTTCAGGGCGGAGAGGATGTCAACGAAAGTGTGTACCCGCTTCCGGGTGCCTTTTCCGGCCGACGACCAGACGGCCGGCTCCCAACAACTCCAAGATAGCTCACCATCCTCTTCGTCGGAACCGCTCTCCTGTTACTGAGTAGTGTGACGGCACACTATGCTTTTCACGGTCAGTCACATACCGGGAAGTATGAGCAGCGACAGAATTGACGCCGAAAGCAAGGTGTCTGGAAACCAAGCGAATATTCCCGCCCGGATTCGGCGGGAACTCGGTATCGACGATGGTGATCAACTCCGTTGGCATCTCGAAGACGACGGGAGCATTCGGGTCCACGTTGTCCGACAGCAAACAGGCACGTTCGCCGACTTTGACGGCTACGATGGTGAGGAGCCGACCGATGTGACGAGCGATCACGACGCCTGGGGCCTCGACGTCGAGTAAATGCCGCGAGCACTCATCGATACGACAGTCCTCTTTGCCGCCGCATACCGGCAGGATGGATCCCACGATGCCGCGCTTCCCGTGCTCCAAGGAATCGACAATGGAACGCTCCCTGAGGCAGTCGTCCTCGACTACGTACTCGCTGAAACGCTCAACGGCCTCACGACCCACGCCGGCCACGACGCAGCCGTGGATCTCCTCGATCGCATCGAAGAAAACGCCCGTTTCCACATCGACTCACTCACCACTGACGCCCTCGCGACGGGGAAGGCTCTCTTCCGCCAACACGAACCGCTTTCCTTCGTCGATGCCTGCATTGTCGCGTATATGCAAACCGAGGGGCTCGGCTACCTGTATGCGTTTGACGACGATTTTGACGCTGTCGAGGATGTTTACCGACTCGATACAGCGACGAATCCCTACGACCCAAACTGACGCTGGCAGACGGCACGGCTGGTAACGATGTTCGATCTCAGGGTAGTTGCCCCTCGTAGTCAGCCGCCAGCTCCCGGAACTCGTCCCCACTCCGGGAGCCGAAAGTCGTCGACCTCGCCGTGCGTCTCGAGGTAGCGGAGCGAGGCGTCGATTTCGTCTTCGAGGCCATACGTCGCCGCCTACTCCCGGAGATTTTCCTCGTCAACGTCGACGTGGCTGAGCAGGAGGAGACAGTACGAGCGGTGGCGGCTACCGTCATTGATTAACAGCGTGTGACAGCAGAGCTCTGCCGGGGACTTCTACGGATTCAACAGATCAGACCACTCCGAGGCTGTCCGCGATCGCTATGGCCATGCACCACAGTAGAAGAGATCACCTCAATTATCGAAGCGACACCTTAACCAACAACAAATTCAAGCCATCGCTTTGTTGGTTAAATTGCTAGCGACGAACAGATCGAGCTCACCGCCGAGGAGGTCGCGGAGATTGCCCGGCGAACCGAGAGATCGGGGCTGGAAACGAGGGGATCGCCCTCCAAGCGGCGCTCGGCCGTATCTCAAAGGGGGCGCGTGAGTTCACCTACGAGGACATTCGCAACGAGATCATCATCCCACCGGGCGGGGTCGGCGCGTTCGCGGCTGATAGCGAGGAGCCAGTCGAGGACGAGTCGGTCAACGAGGAGGCAACCGAGAAAGAAGCACTCGGGGAGGCACGTACAGAGGAGCCAGCCGAGGAACCGCCCGAGAAGACGGCCACACAGACAGACGCCACAGAAGCGAGCCACAGGCCGGGGACGTGGCCACAGATAGCAGTCGTGTGACCCCCAAACAGATAGCCACAGACGGTCGGATCGACCTCTCCGTGGGGGCGATCGAAGCCTTCGCTGACGGCGACTACCACCCGACCGATCAAGAGGAAGTAGACCTACAGGCCGTGGTTCGTAGCCTCTCCGATGGTGGCCGGCGCGAGATACAGACCGTCGACGATGCGAGAAACGCGATCAGGCACTCACCCGAGAACGAGAAACCAGAGCCGAAAGATGAGGCGCCCGTCACCAGCGCGAGTAGCGACCAGAGTGCCAGCGCGGAGAACGGCGAGCCCGCAGCGACCGGTTACGAGCAGGTAGACGACGACCTTGAGGACTCTTGGTCAGGGATCGTCGACGCCGAAGTCGAGTCTGGAAACCACCCCGACGACGTCGAGTCTGACAACGAGATCGACTCCGTGTTCATGGACCGGTACGGGAGTGAGAGTGCCGGGGAGTCCTACCAGCAAAGCGGAGATGAACAGCGCAAAAGCTCAGACTGAGTCAGTCGGGAAGTCCCCGTAGACCGCAGGGGTCTACTCTCAATCACCGTCGGGAAACGTTGCTTCAAGCGGGCTTGGAGGAGGCCTTTTCGGAGACATAATTTCGGCCATAAATCAAAGTAAACAGTAAGCGAGATACGGCGGTAGATCCACGGTGAGATCGACAACAATTCCGACGAGCCATCAAGCCGATGTACGCAGTCTACTCAGGGGAGAACCTACGCGTGTTCCTCGCTCTCTACAGGTGGGTCAAGTTGCTCGGAGTCGGCCTCATCGATCGACTCGGTGAGATGGTTGTACGCTGAAACACGGAGCTCTCTGAGCGCCTGTTCGTCATCAATATCTGCGGCCGCCACCGCATCCATGTCGATCCCAAGTACCTCGGTCAACACGAAATTCTGTTGTGGGAACGCCCGGGCGATCGCTTCGAGCTTGGCCCCCAGATTACCCCCGATCGCGCCCGTCCGATTTTGCTTAATCGTCTCCATATCCTCAGACAAATTTTCAACCGTTTCGCGTAGTTCAGAAACCTCCGTCCGAAGTTCCTCGATCTCCGCCGACGAAGCCGCACCCGAACCGCCCTCACGACCGTCGCCCGACGAGCGCGATTCCTTGATCTCAGCGACTACCCGATGGCCTTTGTCAGTCAGTTCTACCGACCGTGGACCAAACCCTTTGCCCTCTACTCGGGGACCATGTGAGCGGATCAAATTCAGACCATCATCGGCAAGCCCACGACTGTCGTCACCCTCCCGAGCGCGGTAGTCGATCTGATTTTTCGAGAGGCCCGACACCTGTTTGAGCACCGTGACGTTCGCGACTGTCTCCCCCGGATCAGTATTATCATATTCCGTAGGGTTTTCTTCAATTTGTTTGACAGTCGACAGAAACTCTACGTCGTCCTCTTTCAGACCGTAGTCAGTAATCACACTCATATCGAGTTGGGGACTCGTTGTGAACCACAATTCGCCCCACCCGCTTAACTGTTTAGGGGGGTGAATTATGCCACCTGAATCAGGGTCTAAAGTTCACGGTGTGTGAAAATCATGCCCTGAATAAGCCCCTAATCTGCAACCCCCCGTGAAGAAAATCCGGAATTAGCCCCCCTGATTAGCCCCCTGAATTTCAGGGGGTGTAATTCCACCACCATATTAGAGGGGTGAACGTACCCCACCCTGAGAGATTAGGCCCTAATTATC
>NZ_NHPF01000081.1:65602-65760 GCF_002252925.1 Halorubrum sp. Ea8 | reverse complement strand
CTCGCCCGCCCCGCATACCTCGCCCGCCTCGCCGGCCGGTCGAATTATCGGATCGTGTAATTTGTCCTTTACTCCTAAGTAGGACAGTTTTCTCCGGGCGAACAACGGATGTTGAACTCGATCACCACGCGGTACGGCCGACGGGTCGGGGCGGCCGT
>NZ_NHPF01000081.1:0-65559 GCF_002252925.1 Halorubrum sp. Ea8 | reverse complement strand
CGCTGAACCTCGGACTGCTCGGAATCGTACTGATCGGCAACGTCGCGGTCGAGCTCCGGCGGCTGACGGAGACGGCCGAGGCGGTCGGCCGCGGCGACTTCGACGCCCGCGCCACCTCCGACCGGGGCGACGAGATCGGGCGCCTGTTCGCCGCTTTCGACGACACCCGGCGGTCGCTCCGGGACGCGGTCGCCGAGTCCGAACGCGCCGAGGCGGAGGCGGAGGCGGCCCGCCGGGAGGCGGAGGAGATGTCGGACGAGATCTTGGCGCGCGCCGAGACGATCGGCGGCGCCATGGAACGGGCGGCCGACGGCGACCTCTCGCGGCGGCTCCCCGAGGAGAGCGAGGTCGACGCGATCGAGCGCATCACCGCCGCCTACAACGAGATGACGGGCGGGCTCTCGGAGACCGTCGACGACATCCAGTCGTTCGCGAGCGACGTGGAGTCGACCAGCGAGGAGATGGCGACGCGCGCCGACGAGGTCGCCGGGATGAACGAGGAGGTGGCCGCCGAGATGCGGGCGCTTGCCGACGAGCTGGACGAGCAGACCGATCGGCTTCGCGAGACGGCCAGGGACACCGACGACTTCTCCGCGACCGTCGAGGAGATCGCGTCGACGACCGACGAGGTGGCGGGCGACGCGACCGCCGCCGCCGAGCTCGGGACGCGGGGCGAGGAGCGCGCGACCGAGGCGGTCGAGGCGATCGTCGCGATCGGCGACCTGCTGGCGGAGCTGGACGACCTCGTGGCCGGGCTCGACGACCGGATGGACGGGGTCGCGGAGACGACCGACGTGATCTCCGACATCGCCGAGCAGACGAACATCCTCGCGCTGAACGCATCGATCGAGGCGTCGCGGGCGGGCGAGGACGGCGACGGGTTCGCGGTCGTCGCCGACGAGGTGAAGGGGCTCGCCGAGGAGACCCGCGAGTCGACGACCGAGATCGAGGCGACCATCGGGGAGGTGACCGAGGACGTCTCCGCGGTCGCCGGCGAGATGGACCGGACGATGGGGGAGCTCGACGAGACGACCGCGGCGGTCCGCGCGGCCGGCGACGCGATCGAGGAGCTCACCGGGACCGTCGAGGACGTGGACGTGGCGATGGGCGACATCGCGCGGGCGACCGACGAGGGCGCGGAGGGGATCGAGTCCGTCGCGGCGCGCGTCGAGTCGGTCCACGCCTCGGCCACCGACGCCGCGGACCGCGCGCGGTCGCTGGCGGGGACCGCGGACGACACCGCCGAGACCGTCGGCGACCTCGCCGAGACGGCGACGGCGCTCTCGGAGCGGACCGCGTCGCTCTCCGAGCGACTCGACCAGTTCGAGACGCGACGGGACGCGGGCGCCGGACCGGCGGCCGAGCCGGGCGCCGCCGCCGACTCGGAGGTGACGGCCGATGATTGAGCCGTCCACGGTTCGGTTCGTGTCCGCGGGGATCTACGCCGTCTCCGCCGTCGTCCTGCTCGCGCTCGCGCGCCGCAAACCGGCGGCGCTGCGCCGGTACTGTTACCCGTTCGTCGCGGTCGTCGCGACCGCGGCCGTCGGCGTCGGGCTGTGGGGGGCCGGGATCGGGACGTTCTCGGTCGCGAACGGCACGCTGGAGGGCGGACAGGTGCTCACCGACTACGTGGCGTACCCGTTCCTGTTCGGGTTCGCGGCGTTCGTGGCGGGGACGAGCCGGCGGTACGTCGGCGCCGTGGTCGCCCTCATCGTCGCGATGCGGGTCGGCTACGACGTCGCCGAGGTGTTCGAGGGGCCCCTCGCGCTGGCGGGCACCGGAACCATCCTCGTCGGCTACGTCGCGCTGGTCTGGCTCTACTTCGGGCCGATCGCGGGCGCGGCGTCCCGCCAGCCGCCGGCCCGCGAGCTGTTCTACAAGAAGACCCGGAACCTCGTCCTGTTCGCCTTCGGGGTCCTCATCGCGTGGGCGATGTTCCAGATCGCCGGGCTGCTCGACGCGTTCACCGGCACGGTGACGCTGGAGTACCTCGACCTGCTCCTGCGCGTCGGCTTCGCGGGCTTCGCGTTCGCGAACGTGGAGACGCTGGCGGCGGGCGAAGAACCGGAGACGAGCGGCGGCTCGGCGCCGGGCGGCGACGCCGGGGCGGCACCGACCGACTCGGGACCGAACGCGGCGACGTCTGGCGCGGACTGACGTCCCGTCCGGCGCGGATCGGGCGGACTGACGTTCCGTCCAGCGCGGATCGGGCGGACTGACGTTCCGTCCGGCGCGGATCGGGCGGACTGACGTTCCGTCCAGCGCGGGCCGGGCGGACGGACTTATGTCGCCGCCGCCCGGATCGGATCGCATGACCGAGAACGCGGACGGGCTCGACGCCGAGCTCCGGGTGCCGTCCTGCGAGCGCTGTCCGGCGCTCGTCGAGTCGCGGAGTCAGATCGTTGACGGCGTCGGGCCGACCGACGCCGACCTCCTGTTCGTCGGCGAGGGGCCGGGCGCGAACGAGGACGAGCAAGGGGAGCCGTTCGTCGGGCGGTCGGGGGACGTGCTCGACGAGGCGCTGCGGGACGCCGGCCTCGCGCGGGCGGACGTCCGGATCACCAACTGCGTCCGGTGTCGCCCCCCCGACAACCGGGATCCGACGACCGAGGAGCTGGCGAACTGCCGGGGCCACCTCGAGAGCGAGATCGACCGGCTCGACCCCGCGCTGATCGTGACGCTGGGGAAGGTGCCGAGCGAGCACCTGCTCGACCGGTCGGTGGCGATCACGTCGGAGTCGGGCGACGTCGTCGACGCGCGGATCGCGGGCGCGTCGCGGCGCGTCCTGCTCTCCGTCCACCCGGCGGCGACGCTGTACGACCGGAGCCAGCGCGACGGCTTCTTCGAGACGATCGCCAGGGCGGGCGAGCTGAGCGGCGCGGGCGGCGCGGACGGCGGGAGCGGTCAGTCGCGGCTCGGCGAGTACTGACTCGGCCGCGGGAGCGATTCCGGCGACAGCCGGATCGGCCGAGTTCCCAGATGCTCCGATCGGACGGAGTCGGCGGGAGAATCGGACGGAGTCGGCAGGATCTACACAGCAAACATAGAAAACGATTAGTCGCGCCAGTCAGACACACGCTTGTATGTCCGACAACAGGCGGTCGGCGAACCGGCGTACGTTTATCAAGACAGCGGGCGCGGGCGGTGTCGTCGCGCTCGCCGGCTGTTCCGGCGGCGGCGGCGACGGTTCCGACGGGAGCGACGGCTCCGACGGAAGCGACGGGTCCGACGGCTCCGACGGGAGCGACGGCGGGACCTCCGGCGAGACGGACGACGTGCCCTCCGCGCAGTTCATCCTGAACCCGGCCGAGGCCGACGTGGAGATCGAACAGCAGTACCAGCCGATGTTCGAGTACCTCGAGTCCGAGGTCGAGGTCGAGATCGAGTCCGACCGCGCGGCCAGCTACACCGCGACGCTCCAGGCGATGCGGAACGAGCAGGGCGAGATCGCGGACATCTCGCCGTCCGCGGTCATCGCGGGCGAGGACATCCTCGACGTCGTCGGGGTCCGGGTCGCGTACGGCGCGGCGCGGTACTTCTCGACGACCACGACGACGCCCGACAGCGGCATCGAGTCGCTCTCCGACCTCGAAGGCGAGCTGATCTACATGGGCGACATCCTCTCCGTCTCGGGGACGCTCGTCCCCCTCACCATGCTGCAGAACGCGGGCCTCGACATCGGGAACGCCCCCGACGGCGACGCGAACGACTTCGACGCGGAGTACTCCGACCACACCACGGCGCGAGAGCAGATGGTCCAGCGCGACGACGTGATGGCGGCGACGACCGGCGCCTTCTCCTCGGCCCCGTACGTCCCGCAGGAGCAGTTCGAGGAGATGTCCCAGGACTTCGTCGACATCTCGGCGGAGTACGAGGGCGCCGGCGACGAGATCGAGTCGTCCGGGACGGAGCTCCAGCTGCTCGCGGTGTCCGACCCGATCCCGCGCGCGCCGCTGGCGACGCGGTCCAGCTGGGACGCCCCGGTCAAGGCCGACATCGAGGAGGCCATCCTGAACGTAACCGAGGACGACCTCAGTCACGGCGACGACTACGACGGCGAGCCGCTCTGGTTCACCGGCGTCCAGGAGGGTAGCATCGAGGACTACGAGCCGATCCGCGACGTGCTCGACCAGCTCGGTCTCGAGTTCGAAGACCTTTCGTAACCACCTCTCAACCTCTCTTTACACCTAATGAGTCGTATTACAGTCGACGGGGTCACGAAGCGGTTCGGCGACACCGTGGCGCTCGACGACGTCTCGTTCGAGGTCCCCCAGGGCGAGTTCGTCATCGTGCTCGGCGTCTCCGGGTCCGGGAAGTCGACGCTGCTCCGGTGTATGAACGCGCTCGAAACCCCGACTGACGGGGAGATCCGCGTCGGCGACGAGCCCGTCAACAGCCCCCGCAACGACATCGCGATGATCTTCCAGCAACACAACATCATCGACCAGATGACCGCGTACTCCAACGCGCTCACCGGGTCGCTCAACCGGAACACCTTCCTCGACTCCCTGCTCCAGCGGCAGGGCGAGGCGGACAAGCTCCAAGCGTTGGAGGCGCTCGACACCGTGGGGCTGCTCGACGAGGCCCAACAGAGCGCGAAGCGCATGTCCGGCGGGCAACAGCAGCGCGTCGGCATCGCCCGAGCGCTGGTACAGGACCCGACGATACTGCTGGCCGACGAGCCGGTCGCGAGCCTCGACCCGGGCTCCTCCCAGCAGGTCATGGGGTACCTCCGGACCGCCGCGCGCAAGCGTGACCTGACGGCCGTCATCAGCCTGCATCAGGTGAACCTCGCCCGGAAGTTCGGCGAGCGGTTCATCGGGCTCCGCGACGGGCGGAAGGTGTTCGACGGCTACCGCGACGAGTTCGACATGGACGTTATCGACGAGATCTACGGCGACATCGACACGGAAGGCATGTTCGCGCCCGACAGCGATCGGGACGGCGACGACGGGTCGATCGACGACGCGTCGTCGAAGCCGGTCTCCGGCGGGGGGATGGGACAGTGAGCTACGACGAGTCCGTCCGGGAGCGCTACGAGGCGATCGTCCTCGCTCGGCGCGTCAAGGCGCTCGTGATGGGCCTCGCGCTCGTCGTGCTCGGCGCGGTGTTCTACTACGCGCTCACCTCCGTCGGCTTCTTCGCGGCCAACATCCCCACCTACTTCCCGAACTTCCTCAACGCGCTCCGCGACTTCTTCCCGTTCCTCGCGCCGTCGTTCCCCTTCGTCGACCCGGGCGGCTTCCTCGAGTACTGGACGTTCATCAATGAGCGGAACCTCATCTGGGGCGGCATCGGAGGCGACACGCCGCTCCTCGGCGAGGCCGGTATCACGCTCGCGATGGGCTTCGCCGGCACCGTCATGGGATTCCCGTTCGCGCTGCTGTTCGGAATCTTAGGCTCCGGCCGCGTGACGCCGTTCCCGTTCAACTTCATCTTCCGCGGGCTCATGTCCTCGATCCGCGCCATCCCGGCGCTCGTGTGGGGGCTCATCTACATCCCGCTCGGCGGGATCGGTCCCGTCACCGCGACGCTCGCGATCGCGACCGACACTATCGGCAACCTCGGGCGGCTCTTCACCGACGAACTGGAGGAGATCGAGGACGGACCGATCGAGGCGATGGAGACGACCGGCGCGAACAAGCCGCAGACGATCACCTTCGGGATGCTCTCGCAGGTGACGACGCCGTTCATCGCGTGGACGCTGTACATCTTCGAGATCAACGTCCGGATCGCCGTCTCGCTCGGGATCATCGGCGGCGGCGGGCTCGGGAACGTGCTCTCCGTCCAGCAGGGGCTGTTCGCGTTCACCAACATGATGGCGACGATCCTCGTCATCCTCGTGCTGATCATCTCCGTGGAGATCTTCTCTCAGCGGATCCGCTCCGCGCTCCGCGAGGGCGACGAGGCGCAGGGCATCGTGGCGCTGCTGTTGGGCTTCCCGCAGCGGATGGCCGAGGCGGCGCTGAAGTGAGGGCGCCGCCGGACCGACCGCGGATCGACCGCGTTCGACGCTCCCTGCGCCACGCGCGTCCGCGTCGTCGCGGCATCGCCGCCGCGCGCGTCCGCGTCGTCGCGGCATCGCCGCCGCGCGCGTCCGCGTCGTCGCGGCATCGCCGCCATGCGCGCCCGCGTCGTCTGATCCCGCCCGACGCCGGGCCGCCCCGCCGCGCCGCCGCGCGCGACTGTCACAAGGGAAACCGACTTTTCGATGCCCCTCCCAGTGAGGGTATGAGCACCTTCGAGCCGCCCGCGGAGACGCTGGCGGACGTCGTTCTGGTCGACTACGGCCTCGGGAACCTCCGGTCGGCGACCCGCGGGCTGGAGCGCGCGGGCGCGTCGGTCGAGATCACCGACGACCCCGAGGCGTTCGCGGCCGCCGACGGCGTCGTCCTCCCGGGCGTCGGCGCGTTCCGCGAGGGGATGGAGAACGCCGGCCCGCTGCGCGAGGCGCTGACGGACCACGCCGAGGCGGGCCGTCCCCTGTTCGGCATCTGTCTCGGGATGCAGATGCTCCTGACGACCAGCGAGGAGGCCGACCACGAGGGCGAGGGCGAAGTGACGGGCCTCGATCTGGTCCCCGGTACCAACGTCCGGTTCGACGTCGACCGCAAGGTCCCGCACATGGGGTGGAACGAGCTCGATGTCGAGCGCGACCATCCGCTCGTCGACGGGGTCGACGGATCGGGGTCGGAGACTCCGCAGGCAGACGGACCCACGGGTGGGTCCGTCGACGGCGAGTACGCCTACTTCGTCCACTCGTACTACGCCGAGCCCGACGACCCGGACGCGGTCGTCGCTACCGCCGACTACGGGGTCGACTTCCCCGCCGTCGTCGCCAACGAGGCGGGCAACGTGTTCGGCACGCAGTTCCACCCCGAGAAGAGCGGGGAGACGGGGCTCCGGATCCTCCGGAACTTCGTCGAGTACTGCGCGGAGCGGTAGCGTCGGCGATGGTCGACGACAGCGACTCGGTCCGGATCGGCGTCGACGTCGGCGGCACGTTCACCGACGTGGCGCTCCTCGTCGGCGACGCCCTCACGACCGCGAAGGTGCCGACGACGACGCCCCAGCACGCCGGCGTCCTCGACGGGATCCGCGAGGCCTGCGACGCGGCCGGAATCGACCCGGCGGACGTCGACGCCTTCGCGCACGCGACGACGGCCTCGGTCAACGCCCTCTTAGAGCGTGACGGCGCGCACACCGCGCTCGTGACGACCGCGGGGTTCCGCGACGTCTTGGAGATCGGCCGCCAGACCCGCCCCTCCCTCTACGACCTGCGCGCCGAGAAGACGCCCCCGCTCGTCCCTCGCCGGCGGCGGTTCGAGGTCGACGAGCGCGCGACGACGGAGGGGACCGAGCGAGCCGTCGACGCCGAGGCGGTCCGCGACCTCGCCGCGGAGATCGCCGCGAGCGACGCCGAGAGCGTCGCCGTCTCGCTGCTGCACGCGTACGCGCACCCGGAGAACGAGGCCGCGGTCGCGAGCGTCCTCCGCGGGGAGCTCTCGGTCCCCGTCTCCGCCTCTCACGACGTGCTCCCCGAGTTCCGGGAGTACGAGCGCACGGCGACGACCGTCGCCGACGCCTACCTGACGCCGGAGCTCGACGACTACCTCGGCCAGGTCGTCGCGGGGGCGCGGGAGCTCGGGCTCCCGGCGCCGCGCGTCATGCGC
This sequence comes from Halorubrum sp. Ea8, assembly GCF_002252925.1. Lineage (NCBI taxonomy): Archaea > Methanobacteriati > Methanobacteriota > Halobacteria > Halobacteriales > Haloferacaceae > Halorubrum > Halorubrum sp. Ea8. The sequence continues at coordinate 57,886 of NZ_NHPF01000081.1, read as the reverse complement.
TCGAACGGCGGGGTCGCCGACGCGGCGACGGTCCGCGAGAGCGCGGTCACCACGGTCCTCTCCGGACCGGCGGCCGGCGTTGTCGGCGCGGCCGCGGTCGCGGGCGGCGAGACGCTCGGCGGAGCGGACGGCGCCACCGGAGCCGCCCCCGCCGCCGTCACCTTCGACATGGGCGGCACGTCGAGCGACGTGAGCCTCGTGCGCGACGGTCGCGTCGAGCGAACCGCGGAGACGACGGTCGCGGACGTGCCGCTCCGCACGCCGACGGTCGACGTCGAGACGGTCGGCGCGGGCGGCGGATCGATCGCGTGGACCGACGCCGGCGGCGCGCTCCGCGTCGGGCCGGAGTCCGCGGGCGCCGAGCCCGGGCCGGCCTGCTACGGCAAGGGCGGAACGGAGCCGACGGTCACCGACGCCGACGTGCTCTTGGGCTACATCGGGCCGGACGCGGCGCTGGGCGGCGACCTCTCGCTCGACGTCGACGCCGCCCGCGAGGCGCTCTCCCGGCTCGCCGAGGCGGCCGACATCGGCGGCGACGGCGGGTCCGGGGGCGACGGCGAGACCGCGGACGCCCTCGATGCCCCCGCCGCCGCCGCCCGCGGCGTCTACCGCGTCGCCAACGCGACGATGGCGCGCGCGATCCGGTCGGTGACGGTCGAGCGCGGCCGCGACCCCCGCGACTTCGACCTCGTCGCCTTCGGCGGGGCGGGGCCGATGCACGCCGCCGCGCTCGCCGACCGGCTCGAGATGGACCGCGTGCTGGTCCCCGGTCCGGCCGGCGTGCTGTCGGCGTACGGGCTGCTCGCGGCCGACGAGACCCACGACGCGGCCCGCACGGTCCGGCTGCCGCTGGCCGACGCGACCGCCGTCGACCTCGGCGACGCCTTCGCGGCCCTGACCGACCGCGTCCTCGACGACGTCTCCGACCCCGCGGCGGCCCGCGTCGACCGCGCGGCCGACTGCCGGTACGCCGGGCAGAGCTTCGAGCTGACCGTCGACGGGGGGAGCGAGGGCGAAGCCGGAACCGCCGGCGACGCCGGGTCCGCCGTCGACCCCGACGCCCTCGCCGAGCGCTTCGCCGCGGCCCACGAGCGCGCCTACGGCTACCGGCTCGACGCCGGCGTCGAGGCCGTCACGCTCCGAGTCACGGCCACCGTCGAGGTGGCGGCGCCGACCGTCGCGAGGACGGGCGCGGCCGACGCGGAGCGCGGCTCCCGCGAGGTCGTCTTCCCCGACGAGGGGACCGTCGCGGCGACCGTGTACGACCGCGACGCGCTGGGGCCCGGGGCGACGCTCGACGGGCCGGCGGTGCTCGCGGGGACCGAGAGCACGACCGTGGTCCCGCCGGCGTGGGGCGGGCGCGTCCGCCGGGACGGGACGGTGGTGCTCGAGCGGGACGCGGCCGGGGGTGAGCGGCGATGAGCGGGGACGACGCCGACTCCACCGACGGCCGCGACACCGAGACCGACCCCGACGCCGCCCTCGACCCGGTCACCCTGGAAGTGATGCGCAATCAGCTGGAGGGCGTCGCCGAGGAGATGGGGCAGGTGCTGATCCGCGGTGCCTACTCGCCGAACATCACGGAGCGACAGGACTGCTCGACCGCCCTCTTCGACGCCGACGGCCGGATGGTCGCGCAGGCGGAGCACATCCCGGTCCACCTCGGCGCGATGCCCGAAGCCGTCGCGGCCGTGCGCGAGCGCGACCCGAGCCCCGGCGACGTGTTCGTCCTCAACGACCCGTTCACGGGCGGGACGCACCTCCCGGACGTGACGCTCGTCTCGTCGCTGGCGCTCGACGGCGACGTGGTCGGGTTCGCGGTCTCCCGCGCGCACCACGCCGACGTCGGCGGCATGGCCCCCGGGAGCATGCCGGCCGGCGCCCGCGAGATCCAGCAGGAGGGGCTCCGCATTCCCCCGCTCCGGCTCGTCGACGGCGGCGAGCGCGTCGACGACGTGCTCGACCTGATCCTCGCGAACGTCCGCACCCCGGCGGAGCGCCGCGCCGACCTCGAAGCGCAGCTCGCGGCCAACGGACGCGCCGGCGACCGGCTCGGTGAGCTCGCCGACGAGCACGGCCGCGCCCGCCTCGAGCGCGCCTTCGACGCCGTGATCGACTACTCCCGCGAGCGGATGACCGCGGCGATCGCCGACCTCCCGGACGGGACCTACCGGGCCGAGGACGCGATGGAGGGCGACGGCGTCACCGACGCCGACGTCCCGATCCGGGCGGCGGTGACGGTCGACGGCGGCCGGCTCGCGATCGACTTCGCCGGCAGCGCCCCGCAGGTCGACGGGAACTGCAACGCGCCGCTGGCGGTCGCGAAGAGCGCGGTGTACTTCGTCGTGCGCTGCGTCACCGACCCGGAGATCCCGCCGAACCACGGCTGCTACGAGCCGGTGTCGGTGTCGGCGCCAGACGGATCGGTCCTGAACCCGGACCCGCCGGCGGCGGTCGTCGGCGGGAACGTCGAGACGAGCCAGCGCGTCACGGACGTGGTGCTCGCCGCGCTCGGCGAGGCGGCCCCGGAGCGGGTGACCGCGGGGAGCCAGGGAACGATGAACAACCTCACGATCGGGGCGCGCGGCGGCGCGACCGGCGACCGCGGCGACCGCGACCGCGACGCCGCCGAGTCGTTCACCTACTACGAGACGATCGGCGGCGGCTTCGGCGCGCGCCCGGACGCAGACGGGATGGACGGCGTGCAGGTCGGGATGACGAACACGCTCAACACGCCGGTGGAGGCGCTGGAGGCGGCGTACCCGCTCCGCGTGGAGCGGTACGCCTTCCGCCCGGACAGCGGCGGCGACGGGCGCCGCCGCGGCGGGCTCGGCCTCGAACGACGGGTTCGCGTCGAGACCGCCGCGACGGTCTCGCTGCTGACGGAGCGTCGGCGCCGCGCCCCCGCGGGGATCGAGGGCGGCGAGCCGGGCGCCACCGGCGAGAACCTGATCGACGGCGACGCGGTGCCGGCGAAGGCGACCGTCGACGTGGAACCGGGGACGACGGTCACGGTCCTGACGCCGGGTGGAGGCGGCTACGGCGACCCGAGCGAGCGCGACCCGACGGCGCGGGAGCGCGACCGCGCGGACGGGAAGGTGACGGGGGAGGTCGAGCGGTCCGACGACTCCGACTGACGGCGCGCCCTACAGCTCGTCGTAGGGGCCGGGCTTCGCGGCGGTGAGTCGGTCGACCTGCTCGTCCGAGAGGTCGATGGACGCGGCCGCGAGGTTTTCGGCGAGCTGGTCGACGGTGCGGGCGCCGACGATCGGCGCGGTGACGCCGTCGCGGTGGGCGAGCCACGCGAGCGCGGTCTGGGCGGGCGAGGCGTCGACCTCGTCGGCGACCGCGTCGAGCTCGTCGTGGACGTCGAAGTTCTCCTCGGTGAGGTACGCCTCCTGGAAGCGGCTCGACTCGGCCGCCTTCGACTCCTCCGGGAGGTCCTCGTCGCGGTCGTACTTCCCGGTCAGGAACCCCTGTCCGAGCGGGCTCCACGGGGAGACGGCGAGGTCGCGCTGGCGGGCGAACTCCAGGTAGTCCCCCTCGACCTCGCGGTCGACGAGGTTGTACCGCGGCTGGAGCACGGTGAACGGCTCCCACCCCTCGCTGCGGGCGATCGCGTTGGCGCGGGCGACCTTCCAGGCGTTCGGGCGGAGCGTGGAGGCGCCGAGGTAGTGGACCTTGCCGGACTCGACGAGCCCGTTCAGCGTCTTCATCAGCTCGCGGGCCGGCGTCTCGTCGTCCCAGCGGTGGATGTAGAGGACGTCGACGTAGTCGGTGTCGAGCCGGTCGAGGAGGGCGTCGACGCGGTGGCGGACGTTCTTGCGGTTCGTGCCGCGGCTGTTCGGGTCGCCGTCGCGGATCTGCCAGTACACCTTCGAGGCGACCGTGTAGCGCTCGCGGTCGCGCTCGGCGAGCCAGTCGCCGATCCAGCGCTCGCAGTCCCCGCCGCCGTACACGTCGGCGGTGTCGATGTACCGGCCGCCGGCGGCCTCGTAGGCGTCGAGCAGCTCGTGGGCGCGCGCCTCGTCGATCTCCACGTTGCCCGCCTCGGTCACGCGGCCGAAGCGCCACGTGCCGAACTGCAGTTCGCTCGTTCGCAGCCCGGTCCGACCGAGCGGGACGGTGCCGAGGTCGATCTCGTCGAGTTCGGGCGTCATCTCTCAGAACCTTGTCCCGGTCGCCGCAAAAACCTACAGCAACCGGATGCGACGCGTGAACGCCTCTCACGCGACGACGCCGCGGTCCGTCTACGACTCGCCTTCCGAGTCGGCCGCCTCGATCACGATGGCGCGCAGGTCGTTGACGTTCGTGCCGGTCGGGCCGGTACGGAGCAGCGAGCCGGCCTCGTCGAGCAGGGGATATGCGTCGTGGCGGTCGAGGGCGTCGCGGGCGGCGTCCGGGTCCAGCGTCGTCGCGTCCGCGATCCCGCCCGCGGCGTCGGTCGGGCCGTCGATCCCGTCGGTGTCGGCGCTCGCGACGACGATCCGGGGCCCGTCGTCACCGTCGCCGTCCTCCCTCCCGTCGCCGCCGAGCGGTCCCTCGGCCAGCGCGAGGCCGGCGCTCGCCGCGAACTCCGCGTTCGGCCCGCCCGTCCCGTCGGCGTCGCCGAGCGTCACGGTCGTCTCCCCGCCCGAGAGCAACACGGTCGGCGGCTCCGCGGGCGACCCCCGCACCGCGCACTCCTCCGCGATCGCGGCGTGAGTGGTCCCGGCGCCCTGCGCCTCCCCTCGGACCCCCGCGGCGAGCACCAGCGGCTCGTACCCCCGCTCGGCGGCGGCGTCCGCGGCGTCGTCGAGCGCGGTCCGGCCGTTGCCGACGACGAACGCCCGGGCGCGGTCGAACGCCGGGTCGCCCGCGGTCGGCGTCTCCGCGAGATCGCCCGCCGCGCCCGCCTCGAGCCGCTCGCGGACGGACCCCGGAACGTCCAGGTCGTAGCGGTCCAGCACCGCCAGCGCGTCCGCGTAGGTGGAGGGGTCGGGGACCGTCGGGCCGCTGGCGATCGCGTCGAGCGGATCGCCGATCACGTCGCTTATCGCGAGGGTGACGACGGTCGCGGGCGCCGCCGACCGCGCGAGCCGGCCGCCCTTCACCGCCGAGCAGTGTTTGCGGACAGCGTTGATCTCGTCGATCGACGCGCCGCAGGCGAGCAGCCCCTCGGTCAGCTCGCGGAGGTCGTCCGGGGATATCGGGTCCGCGGGCGCCGCGAGCAGCGCGCTCCCGCCCCCGGTGATCGCGGCGAGTACGAGGTCGTCCGGGCCGGCGCGCTCGACGACGTCGAGCACGCGCCGCGCGCTCTCCACGCCGGCGTCGCTCGGGACCGGGTGGTCGCCCGGCAGGATCTCCACGCCCGCCGTCGACGGTCGCTCCGCCGGGTCCTCGGTGACGACGACGCCCTCGGCGAACTCGCGGTCGTCGCCCTCGAGCACGCCGGCGAGCGCGGCGGCGACCTCCGCGGACGCCTTTCCGGCCCCGATCAGGACCACGCGGTCGTAGTCGGCGAGGTCGTACTCGCCGGCGCAGTCGGCGCCCGCGGCCGTCGTCGAGCCCTCGATCCGGAGCGTCCCGTCGCGCACCGAGACGGCGCTCGGGATCAGTCGGTCCGGGCGCGCGGCCGCGATGCCGGCGGCGAGGCAGTCGAGGGCGACGCCGTGGGCCGGCGTCCGGACGAGTCGGTCGCGGTCGCGGAACGTCACGCCGGGCGCGCCGCCGTCCGAGGCGTCGCCGTCCGGCGGAGAGTCGTCGCTCATGCGGAGGCGGTCGGCCGGGGACGACATATATCCACGGGGGTCCCGCTCGCGCGTCCGCGACGGTCACTCGCGGTGCGCGCTACTCTCCCGCGGTCGCCTCGCGGTGCGCGCTCGCCGCGAGCGCGGCGATCCGGAGCGGCTCGGGCCGCCGGAAGCCGTCTCGCACCAGGTCGCGGACGGCGGCGGCCGCGCGGCCGTCGTCGAGGCCGATCGCGCGGACGAAGAGGGGGTCACCCGCGGGCTTCCCGTCGGGTTCTCCGCCGCGCTCGACCCGCACCCGCGGCGGGAGCGAGCGGTAGACGCCGAGTCGGCGCTCAAGGGCGTCGCCGTCGAACGCCTCGCGGAGCGCGGGTTCGAGCCCGGGGCTCGGCTCGTAGCTCACGGCGTAGACGGGGCGGTCGAGGACCTCGTGAAGCCGGCGGAGGTCGAGGAGGTTGAACCACGCCGGGGCGACGCCGGCGCAGGCGACGTGGCGGACGTCCTCGCGGCCGAGCGCGTCGAAGAGGGCGATCGCGGCGTCGGTGGCGTCGGTGCCGCCGACGGCGCAGCGCTCGAAGCCGAGTCCGTCGAGGGTCCCGTCGGATCTGACCACGGCGCCGGCTAGGCGGCTGGTTCGGTCGCCGTCGGAGAAGGCGATCCCGAGCGTCCGGCTCGGCGCTGTCACTCCGCTAGTTCTCTTCGGACTTGATCTCCTGGAGCCGGTCGAGAAGTTCGTCGTTGGAGGCGCCGGGCTCGTAGTCGACGGAGCCCTCGTGTACCTCCTCGGCCGCTCGGACTCCGTCCTCGTCGTCGAAATCCGCGTCCAGGTCTTGGTTCTCCTGTTCGGATTCGTCGTAGCTTCCGAAGCCCATATGTGTGTAATACTAACACCCCACCAGTGATAAATCCCCTGCCGGGATCGGGGTCGGGCCCGCACACGTTTTTACGCCGCGAACGCCCTCGTGTGGATATGGAGCCGATCACCGTCACCGCCGACGCGGAGGAGTTCACCTGCAACGCGTACCTCGTGCCCGGCGAAGCGCCGACGCTGGTCGACGCCGGGACGATGCCGGGCGTCGACGACGTCATCGCCGACGCGCTCGCCGACGCCGGCGTCGACGGGTTAGATCGGGTCGTCTTGACCCATCAGCACCACGACCACGTCGGCGAACTCGACGCGGTGCTCGACCGGTTCGACGCGACCCTCTACGCGAACGCCTCGCACCCGCGACGGGACGTTGGGATCGTCGACGGCGACGAGATCCTGATCGGCGACGAGCCCTGCGAGGTCGTCGAGAGCCCGGGCCACGCCGACGACCACGTCGCGTTCGTGGGCGAGGAGCGGCTCTACTCGGGCGACGTGGTCGTGTACAACGACGGCGCGTTCGACGACGGCTCGTTCGGCCGCACGGACATGGCCGGCCAGTCGCGCGAGGACCTGATCGAGAGCCTCCACACGATTCTCAACGTCCTCCCGGACACCGTCGAAGCGATGTACCCCGGCCACGGCGACGTCTACCGCGCGAGCGACGGCCCAGACACGGTCCGCGAGGTCATCGAGCGCGCGACCGAGCGCGCCGAGCGTAGAGAGCCGAAGTACCCGGGCGAGTAGCGACTGAACCGCGCCAGCGACATCTGCGATTATATATAAATAGATGTGCGGTGGCGCGTGCCGACGAGCGCCCAGCGGGCGCGAGTCGCACGCGCGAGGGACGCCGCGAGCGCTGATAAGCGCGAGCGGCGAGGCTGGGGAGGCGTGAGGCCGCGGTTGCGGTGCGGTATGGGGTGGGACTCAAAAGGGGCAGTCGCGAGGACGAAGCACGGCGCAGTAAGCACCGCAGGAACGAGCGAAGCGAGTGACGAGGAGCGCAGCAAGCCGCGCGAGTCCTCGCGGCCGGGGCTTTGGCGGTGTTCACTGTCGATCTGTCGTCAGTAATTTATCAGCGAGCGGCCGGGGCTTTGGCGGTGTTCGCTGTCGGCTCGGCATCGGCCGCTTATAAATAGCCGACCGAATCCCCGTACCGATCTAGTCCCAGAACGACTGCGTTCGCGCGTACTCGCGCTCCTGTCGGAGCACGTCGCGGTAGAACTCGTCTTCGTCCTCGCGCAGCTTGTTGATGATCCGCGCGGCGTTGTGCGGCCCGACCCCCCGCGCCGCCAGCGCGATCACGGCGCGCTTCCCGTGCGTCTGGACGAGGCTCGCCGCCCGATGCGCCCGTTTCGTCCGCCGCTCCTGTTCCTCGTCCTTCTCGCTCGCCCGGACCGCTGCGACCGTCTCGTCGTCCCACGGGTTCAGCGCGGCGACGCGGGTCGACCCGCAGTCGGGGCACTCCGGCTGGTCGGGGACGCGCCGCACCTTCGTCGTGCGCCGCCAGTCGGCGCAGTGGAGACAGAAGAGGATGACCCGGTCGTTCCGAATCCGCTCGCGGATCGTCTCGATCACGTCGGCGTCGGCGTTCTCCGGGACGAGGAACTCGGTCCCCGCGGAGCGCCCGGCCGTGCCGAGGGGGGTGCGCTCGCGGGCGATGTCCACGTCGAGAGACCCGCCCTGGATCGCCGCCAACAGGTCCGCCGTCTCCGCGACCGCGAGGTCGGCGTGGAACACCTCGCGGAGCGCCTCGTCGTAGACGGGCGTCCCCTCTAACGCCGCGAGCAGGCGGTCGCCGCCGAACCGCCCCTTCCCCTCGCGGTAGCGCTTGACGGCGCCGAACTTCGCGGCGACTTGCGCGAGCGTGAACTTGAGCGCGTCCGATTTCTTCAGGGCGAGTTCGAGGTACGCCTCCAACCGGTCGGGGTCGGTCGTCTCCAGCACCTCGCGGAAGGTCCCGGGATCGACCCCGTGAGGGACCTCGAACTCGATCCGGTAGGGGTCGACGTCCATTCCGATCGACGAGCCGGCGCGCTGACCGACGAGCGCGGCGAGCAGGCGCGCGAGCGTCTCGTTGACCTCGTGGCCGAAGGCGGCGTTGACCGCGACGGTACGAGCGCTCCCTTCGATCACGATCCGGCGGTCGGTGGGGATCGGGTGGCCGGCCTTGACCTGGTCGACGACCGGTTTCAGCGCGGTCGCGACCGTCTCCTCGTCGGCGGGGTAGCGCTCCGCGAGGTCGCCCGCGACCGCCCCGGGGGTCGACCCCGCCGCGAGCGCCGCGGCGGCGTCGCCCCGGATTCGCCCGACCTCCTCGGCGACGGGCTTCGGGACCGGGATCTCTTCGCCGATCCACGAGGGCACCTCGCCCGCCGGGTCGGCGATGGGCGTGACGTTCACGCGCTCCTCCTCCTCGTCGACCTCGGTGATGCGCCACATCTCGCCGCGCTGGATGAACGTCTCGCCCGGGCCGGCGAAGTTGACGACGAACCGCTCGTCTAAGGTGCCGATCCCCCGCCGCGAGGACATGTCGTACACCTCGTAGGTGGACTCGTCGGGGATCATCGAGAGGTTCGCGTAGAAGTACTGCCACGTGCCGCCCGACTTCTCTAGCGTGTCGGACTCCTCGTCGAGCCACAGCAGGCGGTTGCCGTCGAGTTCGCGGACGATCTCTTGGAACTGCGGCTCCGAGAGGTCCCGGAACGGGTAGGCGCTCGTGACGGTCTCGTACGCCACGCGGGCGTGGACGTCGCCCTCGTCCATCACGACCCCGACGATCTGGTTCGCGACCGTGTCGAGGCTCCCGTGGTGGATCGCGGCCGGCTCCACGAGCTCGGCGTCGGCGCGCCGGGCGATCGCGAGCGCCTCGAGCGTGTCGTCGCCGCCCTGCGTCACGACGGTCCCCTCCGACACGAGGTCGCGGCGGTGCCCGGCGCGCCCGACGCGCTGGAGCAGGCGGGCGACCTCCCGCGGGCTCCCGTACTGGACCACGTGGTCGACGCGCCCCACGTCGATCCCGAGCTCCATCGAGGAGGTGCAGACGAGCCCGTCTAGGTCCCCCGACTTGAACCGGTCCTCGACGTCGATCCGGACGTCCTTCGAGAGCGAGCCGTGGTGGACCTCGATCTCGGTGGGGTCGGCGTCCCCGTCGCCTTCCCCGCCGCGTTCGGCCGCCTCTCGCTCCCGCTCCGCGAGCGTCTTGAACCGCGAGCCGAGCGCCTCCGCGGTCTGTCGCGTGTTGACGAAGATCAGGGTCGACTCGCGGTCCGCGACGATCCCGCGGATCGTCCGCACGTGGCTCGCGGTCGTCTCGTCGACCGCCAGCTCGCCGGCGAGGGTCGCGTCGCGGTCCGTGATCTCCGGGTCGAGCACGCGCACGTCGGTCCGCGAGCCGGCCGCCACCTCGACGATCTCGAACTCGCGGTCGCCCTCGCGGTTCGGGTCGCGCTTACCGCTGCCGACGAGGAACTTCCCGACCTCCTCCGGAGTCCCCACGGTCGCGGAGAGCCCCACCCGCTGGAACGGCCCCGCGACGCGCCGGAGGCGTTCGAGCCCGATAGTCAGCTGCGCGCCGCGCTTCGCGGAGGCGAGCTCGTGGACCTCGTCGATCACGACGTGCGCGACGTCCTCGAGGCCGACCCGCATCTTCGAGCCCGTCAGGATCGCCTGCAGGCTCTCCGGCGTCGTGATCAACACGTCCGGCGGGTCGTCGGCCTGCTTCGACCGCTCATACCGCGTGGTGTCGCCGTGACGCACCGCGACCTCCACGCCGAGCCGGTCGCCCCACCACTCCAGCCGGTCCATCATGTCGCGGTTGAGCGCGCGGAGCGGGGTGATGTACAGCGCGGAGATCCCCTCGCGGGGCTGGTCGCCCGGCGCGTTTCGGGCGTCGACGATCGCGTCGAAGACGGGGAGCATCGCGGTCTCCGTCTTCCCGGTCCCCGTCGGGGCGAGGACGAGCGCGTTCCGCCCGGCGGCGAGCGGCGGGATCGCCTCGCGTTGCGGCTCCGTCGGCGTCGAGAACCCCTGCTCGGAGAGCGCCTCTCGGACCTCGCTCCCGAGGTGCGCGAACGCGTCCATGCCCGACTGTTCCGCCATTAGCTGATCGTCGGACGTTGGGCGCTCGGGCGATTAAGCCCGTCGCTGTGCGAGATCCGGACGGGCGATCGAGGCCGTCCGCGTCCCCGATAGGCTGGGGTCAGTTCGGTCGACGCCCGGTAGCCGTCCGTTCAGTCGACGATCGGCAGTTCGACGACGAACACGCTGCCCGTCGGTTCGTTGTCTTCGACCCACACGCCGCCGCCGTACTTGTCGACGAGCGTCTTGACGAGGTAGAGCCCGATACCCGTTCCGCCGCTCTCGAGGCCCTTCTCGCCTTCCTGGAAGATCTGTTCTTTGTGTTTATCCTCGATACCGGGACCGTTGTCGGCGATCGACACGCGCACAGAACCGTCCCCAACGCGGGTCGAAACCCCGATTTCGGCCGCGTCCTTGTCGTTGTGGACGACCGCGTTCGTCAGCAGGTTCCGGAACACCGACTCCAACAGCTCGTCCGCCAGCACCGTCACGTCGGGGACCGACCCGTCGACGGAGATCGTCGCCCGGTCCTGATCCGAGCGGACCTTCTCGATCTGCTCGGTGAGTTCGTCGCGGAGGCTCATCGGGGTCCGGTCGGCGCCGACCTGTAGCAGCACGTCCGTGACGTCTTTGGCCGTTTCCGTGATCTCGGCCGCCTGCTTCGCCGCCTCGATGACCGTCCGCGCGTACGTTCGACTCCGATCGTCGGGAAGCGAGTCCTTGAGCAGGTCGGTGTACGACTCCACGACCATCAGCTGGTTCCGGATGTCGTGGCGGACGACCTGATTGAGCAGGGTGAGGTTATCCCGTTGCTGCTCGAGCGTCTGCTCGTACTCCTTGAGCTCGGTCACGTCGCGGGCGTATCCCAAGACGGCGTCCTCTCCCGTTTCCGGCATCTTATAGGGGATCTTCACCGTCTGCAGGATGCGCGTTTCGCCGGCCGCCGTCGTCAACGTCTCCTCGCCGATCTCCTTCGGCTCGCCCGACTCGATCACCTCCAAGTCGTCCTGTCGGAACTCGGCCGAGTCGTCGACGTCGGGGATTATCTCGCCCTCCGAGCGACCCTCGACCTCCTCGGGCGTCTTCCCGTACGCCTCCGCGGTCGCCTCGTTGGCCAAGAGGTACTCGCCGTCGCGGTTCTTCACGAACACCAGGTCCGGCACGAGGTCGATGATCTCCCGGAGCTCCTCGCGGGTCGACTCGAGGGCGATCTCGTACTCCTTCCGCTCCGTGATGTCTTGGAACAGCCCTAACGCGCCGACGACGTTTCCCGCGTCGTCGAACTGCGGATCGCCGATCCCCCTGACCCACCGAGTCTGCCCGGGCGCCGTGACGATCCGCAGTTCGAGATCGTACGGCTCGCCCTCCTCGGTCAGCCGGTCGAACGCGGTCTCGATGGTCTCTCGGTCGGCCGGATGGTAGTACTCGATGGCTTCCTCAAGGTCGATCGACTCTTCTACGGGCACCCCGTGGATTCGGTACACCTCGTCGCTCCACGTGAGCGACTCGTCGATCAGATCGACCTCCCACCACCCGATCGACGCGCTCTCTTGCGTCCGCTCGATGAGCGCCCGCGTGCGTTCCAACTCCGTCTCTCGCCGCTTTCGCTCGTCGATGTCGAGGTGGATGCCGACCGCTCGCACCGGCTCCCCGTCCCCGTCGCGCTCGACGATCTTCCCGACGTCGCGGATCCACTTCCACTCGCCGGACGCGGTCCGCATCCGATGTTCCGTGTCGTAGTACTCCGTCTCGCCCGCCATGTGGTCTGACAGGGCGTCCTCGACCGGCCCGAGATCGTCGGGGTGGACGCGGCGCTCCCACTCCTCGAGGCGCGGTTCGATCTCGTCGGCGGAATGCCCGAGCATCCGCGCCCACTGATCGTTGAACTCGACTTCGTCGGTGGTCATGTCCCAGTCCCAGATGCCGAGTTGGGCGCCCTCGACCGCGAGTTCGAGGCGGTCTTTGAGCTGCTGAAGCGCTCGCTCTCCCTCTTTCTGCTCGGTGATGTTCGTCGAGACGCCGCAGACGGCCACGATCTCTCCCTCGTCGTCGTACACGGGTGACTTCCGAGTGAGGCGGACGCTTTCCCCCGCGGGAGTCGGGATCGTCTCCTCGAGTTCGATCTGCTCGCCGCCGTCGAGGACTCGTAAGTCGTCCGCCCGCGCCTGTTCGGCGATCTCCTGCGGGAAGAGGTCCTCGTCGGTCATCCCGACGGGATCCTCGTCGACGTCAAACAGGTCGCGGCACGCCTGATTCACCAGGAGATACCGACCGTCGGCGTCTTTGAGAAACACCGCCGCCGACATCGTCTCCAACACGGTCTGGAACCGGCGGTACGTGCGCTGATGCTCTCGCTCCTGTCGCTTTTGCGCGGTGATCTCCCGAGCGACGCCGACGATCCGCGTTATCGTCCCGCCCTCGGTGATCGGCGTCAGCTTCGTCTGCCAGTGGCTCGTCCCGCCCGGGAACGTGAGCCGCTCCTCGTACTCGACCGTGTCGCCCCGTTCGACGCAGCGGCGGTAGTTCGCGGCGACGACCGCGCCCTGCTCGTCGCCGAGGAGTTCCCGCGGCGTCTCACCGCGCATCGCGTCCTCGGAGAACCCCGTTTGTTCCTTGTGCGCGGTGTTGTTCTGTCGAAACGTGAACTCGTAGCCGTCGCCGGTCCGCCCGACCTCAACGACGAAAACGGCGTCGTCCATCTCGCGAAAAATCGCTTCGTAAACTGCGTCGACGCCCTCGTCGGCCACGCCGAACGAGCTAGCGTTGGTGTTCGAACGTGCATTCTCGTCCATCGGTTCTCTTAGCGGTATATAGGATTAATACGCTGATAAGAGTGCGGATATCGACGCCCGAACTCGAACTCTAACGGGCCGCGAGGGCGACGAAATCGACGCTCGATCGCCGGATTCGTGCTCGTCGCCTCGGCCGTCGCGACCGCTACGTCGCGTCGTCCTCACCAGCCGCGGCCGCTACGTCGCGTCGTCCTCACCAGTCGCGACCGCTACGTCGCGACCGCTACGTCACGCCGCCCGCACCCGTCGCGTACGCCTCGTGGGCGCCCGACTCGAGGACCGCCTCGATCTCGTCGACCACGTCCAGCACGTCCGCGAACGAGGTGTACGGGGCGGCCGGACACACGCGTACCACGTTCGGCGGCCGGAAGTCGACGACCACGCCGCGGTCGGTGAGCGCCTTACTCAGCCGCTCCGCCTCGGGGTGTTCGAGGGCCACGTGGCCGCCGCGGGCCCCGTGCTCGCGCGGGGTTCCGACCGAGACGTCGGGGAGCCGATCGTCGACGAGCGCGATCAGGAAGTCCGTGAGCGCGAGCGACTTGGCGCGCAGGCGGTCGATCCCCGACTCCCGCAGGAGCTCGACCGAGCCCTCGAGGGGCGCGGCCGCCAGCAGCGGGGGCGTCCCGATCTGCCACGCGCCGGCGGAGTCGGCGGGGGTGTACGTCATCCGCATCTCGAACTGCGTCGCCTTCTCGTGGCCCCACCACCCCGCCAGCGCGGGCGTGAGCCCGTGGTGGCGCTCGGCGACGAACAGCGCGCCGATCGCGCCGGGGCCGGCGTTGAGGTACTTGTACGTGCACCACACCGCGAAGTCGACGCCGACGTCGCCGAACGCGTGCGGGACCGCGCCCGCGGAGTGGGCCGCGTCGAAGCCGGCGTACGCGCCCGCCTCGTGGGCGGCCGCGGCGATCCGCTCGACGTCGAACAGCTGGCCGGAGCGGTACAGCGCGGTCGGCATCCAGACGATCCCCACGTCGTCGTGCGCTTCCAGCGCGGCCTCGATGTCTCGGGGGTCGATCGTCCGCCCGTCGCGGCTCTCGACGACGCGGAGCTTCTCGTCGGGGTCGATCCCGCGCTGGCGCAGTTGGGCGCGGATCGCGTAGTGGTCGGAGGGGAAGTCGAGCTCGTTGACGAGGACGGCGGGCTCGACGCTCCGGTCCCACTCGCCGTCTGCCCGTGTCATCTCCTCCCGCTCCGGGCCGTTCCCCGCCAGCAACTCGTCGAGGAAGGTGCCGATCAGGGTGTGGATGTTGACGGTGATCGAGTTGCCGACGACGACCTCGTCGGGTGCGGCGCCGACGAGGGGCGCGAGCGCGTCGCCCAGCCGCTCGCCGACCGAGAACCACGGCGGGTCGGCGTCGGTCCACCCGCCGATGAGCAGCTCGCGCCACTCGTCGACGACGCGGTCGACGCTCGCGAGGGCGGCGTCGCTCGCGGGGCCGAGCGAGTTGCCGTCCATATACAGGCGGTCGCCGGGCACGTGGTACCGGTCGGCGAACGAGGAGAGCGGGTCGGCCTCGTCGAGGCGAGCGGCGAGGACGGCCGGGTCGGAACCGTCGAAGTCGGGCGCGTCGCCGTCGGGCGCGTCGCCGTCGGCCGCGCCGCCGGCCAGCCCGTCGCCGGCGAGGGCGTCGCGGGCTGGGGCGTAGGGATCGTCCATACCCGATCGGGTGGCGCCGCCGACTAATCGTTTCCGGGGCGGGCGCGGATTTCCGGTCGAAACCCTGGCGCGGGGCGTCTCGGCGGTGGGGAGACAGTATCGACGCGATCAGAGGAAGTCTTCGACGCCCATGCCCGCGTCCCCCTCGTCCTCGCCGCTTTCTCCACCGGTGGTCGTCCGGAACACCGCCGGGTTGCGCGTCTGGATCCACACGCGGCCCTCGCCGGAGAACTTCGAGACGAGCCCCTCGCCGCCGAGCACCGCCGACTTGATCGTGCCGTCCGTCTCTCTGGAGACCGTGAGGCCGTCCGTCCACGCGATCAGATGATCGGTGTCGACCACCGTCGGATCGTCGGGCTTCACGTCCGTCTCGACGATCGAGCCGTACGCCGAGAGGAAGCACTGCCCGGTTCCCGACAGTTCGAGGACGCGGAGGCTTCCCGAGGAGAAGAAGCCCTGCGCGTCGTTGAACGCCGTGGACCGCTCGACGGTCGGCTCCCACGCGAGGATCGCCCCCGAATTGACCTTGATCGGCCCGTCTCGGCCGACGTCGACAGCGAAGACGTCACCCGGATGGTCGGGCGCCAGCGTGATCTCGGCCCCGTCCGCCGTCGCCTCGAAGGCGTTCTCCACCACGTCCTGACTCGAACTGATCGCCGACTTGATGATCCCGCCGACCCCTTCACCGCCGCCCACCTCGGCGTCCGCGTCGACGCTCTCGCTCCGGCTTATCATCGCCCCGGTCTCGGCCATGAGTCGGTCGTCTCGGTCCATGGTCGTTCGCAACACCGCGTAGCTCGGACCCTTCTCGATGGTGTACTGCATCTCGTGCGTGATATTCACACACTATCATAGATAATTTACGTATTTTTACATTGGATTGGTGTCACTAACCAGTGATGTTCCGCGTCGAGAACGCCGGCCGGCATCGACCGGTCGGGCGTCTGCGCCCGGCGGCAGTTCGGATGCCGTCTGCCGGACGAGAGCCGGACCCCTAGTCGACGATGTCGATCGCGGGCCGGCCGGGCTCGGCCTTCCGGACCACCGCGTCGTCGGCGTCCGCGGCGCGCTCGACGCGGACCGGGGCGTCGAACTCGCGCTCGATCAGCCACGAGGCCGCGCGCAGCGCCTCGTACTCCTCGTCGCCCGACAGGGTCTCCTGCAGCGCCTCGCGGTTCGCCTGCAGGTCCTGGCCGTAGGAGGCGGCGTCGTCGCCCCGCTCCCGGATGTGGCTCTCCGCCATCAGCTCCGAGATGAGGTTGTCCGCGTCGCTGTCGATCGCGACCTTCAGCGCGTCGTACTTCCAGTCGGGCGCGACGACGACGTCGATCCGCTCGGGGTCCTCGATGCCGGCGACCTCGACGATGTCGCGCACGTCCTCGCGGGTGTTCTCGACCAGTCGGCGCCGCTTCTCGACCGTCTCGCGGTCGACCGTCGCGGTCGGCCAGTCGGCCTCGACGACGAAGCCGTCGCGACCCAGCGTCGCCCACAGCTCCTCGGCGAGGTGCGGGACGACCGGCGCGAGCAGGCGGACGGCGACGTCGAGCCCGCGCTCGTAGGTGTCCGGGTCCGGGTCCGCGTGCCCGCGGTAGCTCCGCAGCGTCCCCACGAGGTCCTGCGCCTCGCGGAGCGCGACGTTGAACGTGAGGTCGTCGTACTCGTCGCCCGCGATGGCGACGGCGGCGTCGACCTCGTCGGCGACGTAGTCGTCGACCGTGTCGCGGTCGGCGTCAGGGGGTGCGGTCTCCGCCGCGCCCGCGGCGTACCCCTCGACGAGGTCCGTCAGCCGCGCCAGGAAGCGGTGGGTCGACCGGACGCCCTCCTCGGACCAGTCGAAGTCGCGCTCGGGCTGGGCCGCCTGCATCATGAACAGCCGGGCCGTGTCGGCGCCGTACTCGTCGACGATGCGCTGCGGGGAGACGACGTTCCCCTTCGACTTGGACATCTTCTCGCCCTCCAGCTGGACCATCCCCTGCGCCAGCAGGTTCGTGAACGGCTCGCGGTGCTCCAGCCCCTCCTCGTCGGCCAGCACCTTGGTGAAGAAGCGGGAGTACAGCAGGTGCATCACGGCGTGCTCGATGCCGCCGACGTACTGGTCGACCGGCATCCAGTCGTTCGCGCGCTCTAAGTCGAACGGGGCCGAGTCCAGGTCCGGCGAGACGTAGCGCAGGAAGTACCACGAGGAGTCGACGAACGTGTCCATCGTGTCCGTCTCGCGGGTGGCCGGCTCGCCGCACTCCGGACAGGTCGTCGCCTTCCACTCCTCGGCGGCGTCCAGCGGGTTCCCGGTCGTGTTGATGAACTCCGGCAGTTCGACGGGCAGGTCCTCGTCCGGGACCGTCACCGGGCCGCAGTCGTCGCAGTGGACGACCGGGATCGGGGTGCCCCAGTAGCGCTGGCGGGAGATGCCCCAGTCGCGCAGCTGGTACTGGGTGCTCTCCACGGCGCTCTCGATGTCCGCGGTGAGCCGCTCGCGGGCCGTCTCGCTGTCGAGGCCGCTGTACTCGCCGGAGTCGATGAGGACGCCGTCGTCGGTGAACGCCGCCTCGCTCACGTCCGGCGCGTCCGGAACCGTCTCGCCGTCCCAGTCGTCTGGCTCCGGCGCGACGACCGGCCGGATCTCGACGCCCATCTTCGTCGCAAAGGCGTGGTCGCGCTCGTCGTGCGCGGGCACCGCCATCAGCGCGCCCGTCCCCACGTCCGAGAGGACGAAGTCGGCGACGAAGACGGGGATCTCCTCGCCCGTGGCCGGGTTCGTGGCCGTGAGGTCGGTCTCGACGCCGTTCGGCTCGTCGCCCTCGGGGTCGGCCTCGTGGTGGACGAACTCGTGGACGGCGTCGTCCTCGGCGGCAAGCTCCTCGCTGATCGGGTGGTCCGGCGCCAGCGCGAAGAACGTCGCGCCGTGGACGGTGTCGACGCGGGTGGTGAACGCCTCGACGGGGCCGTACTCCCGCGGCTCGGTTCCCTCGCCGCGTCCGTTCGAGGCGCTCCGCGCCTCGCTCACCTCGAAGTCCAGCGTCGTCCCGTACTGCCGGCCGATCCAGTTCCGCTGCATCTGGCGCACCGAGTTGGGCCACCCCTCCAGGTCGTCGATGGCCTCCAGCAGCTCGTCGGCGTACTCGGTTATCTTCAGGAACCACTGGTCGAGGTCGCGGGTCTCGACGGGCGTGTCGCAGCGCCAGCACAGCTCGGCGTCGCCCTCGACCTGCTCGTCGGCGAGGACCGTCTCGCAGGAGGGACACCAGTTCACCTCGGCGTCGCGCCGCTCCACGAGGTCGGCGTCGGCGAAGCGGTTGAACAGCCACTGGTTCCACTTGTAGTACTCCGGCGTGCAGGTGGTGATCTCCCGCTCCCAGTCGTAGCCGAACCCCATCGACTTCATCTGGCCCTTCATCGTGTCGATGCAGTCGAACGTCCAGTCGCGGGGGTTGGTGTCGCGCTCCTTGGCGGCGTTCTCGGCGGGGAGCCCGAACGCGTCCCATCCCATCGGGTGGAGCACGTCGTCGCCGCGCATCCGGCGGTACCGGGCGTACGCGTCCGTGATGGTGTAGTTGCGGACGTGGCCCATGTGGAGCTTCCCCGACGGGTACGGGTACATCCCCAGCACGTAGGTTGGGTCGTCGGCCTCGTCCGGCGTGTGATACACGGAGGCGTCCTCCCACGCCTCCTGCCACCGATTCTCGACCGCGGTGTGGTCGTAACCCTCCTGAGACATCTGCTTATATACTCGTGGTCGGGTCGGCGTCGTATAGCTTTCCATCCACTGGTGCGGTGTGACACACCGCCCCGTGGACTGAGAGCGGGACGCGCCGGCGCCGGAACCGCCGGTCGCCTACAGCTTCCCGGCGTTCCGCGCCTGCTCGACGCGCTTCGTCGCCTGCTCGACCCGCTTCCCGGTCGCGTTCGCGAGCCCGGGCGGGAGCCCCTCGCGCGCCGCCGCGAGTCGCTCCTCGATCCGCGCGATCCGGTCGAGCACGTTCGCCAGCTGACGCTCCGTCCCCTCGCCGTCGCCCTCGCGGGCGCGCTCCTCGGCCCGCTCCGCGGCGTCGACCGCGGCCGCGAGCGCGCGTTCGAGCCCGTTCACCGCGTTCGACGGGCCGCCGCCCGAACCGCCTCCGCCGCCGCTCGTCCCGCTCCCGCCACCTGTGTCGTCGCTCCCGTCGTCGTCATCGCCGTCTCCGTCGCCGCCCTCCGCCGCCGCGGCCGCGACCGCGGCGCGGGTCTCCTCGGCCACGTCGGCGACGTAGCCGGCGAGCGGGGCCGCCCCGGTCTCCGGGCGGTCGATCCGGATCGGCGAGCGCCCCTCGCCGTCGTCGCCGTCGCCCGAATCCCCGCCGTCATCGCCTTCCGAGCCCGGCGGGTCCGGGTTGACCCGGTACGCGCCGACCTCGTCGTCGGCGTCGCGGACCTCGGTCGTGTACGCGCCGCCGGCGTGGACGTAGGCCGCGTCGCTCCCGTCGATCGCGGAGTCGTAGATCCGACCGGCGAAGTCGTCCTCGATCGCCGTCCGCGTCAGGTCGACGTCGCTCTCCTCGTCCGAGAGCTCCACCTTCCGCGCGTCCTCGCGGGCGACGAGCGGGATCTCGCCGTCGACGCCGGCGGCCGTCACTGGCTCGTCAGCCGAGACCGTCAGCTCCTCGCTGTGCGGCGCCCGCCCCGCGCCGTTCACCGTCAGCCGGTGGTCGCCCTCGGGGACGCCGTTCGCGACCGCGATCCCGCCCGCGAACGTCGGGACCGCCTCGGGGTCGCTCTCGATCAGGACGAACGACTCGACGCCCGCGTCGGCCGTCGTCAGCCCCTCGCCGTCGGGGGCCTCGTCGGTCTCGGTCGCCCGCGTCACGCGGGCGACGACCGCGTCGAGCGCGCCCGCGGCGTCGCCGCCGACTTCCGCGTCGCCGGCGATGGCGTCGTATCGGTCGGCGAGCTCGGCGCGGTGGTTCCCGGCCGTGACATCGAGCGCGGGGTTCTCGTAGCGCGGCTGCTCCCACGGCACGCCGGTGGTCGTGATGTGGCTCGCGACGGCGTCCTCGACCGCCTCGGGGACGGCGAACTCGAAGCTGAGCTGCGGCCCGGTGAACGCCGATATCCCCTCCAGTTCGGCGCTCTCGACGAGTTCGTAGCCGACGACCTCGTCGACGGTCTCGTCCGCGAGCGCGTCCTCGCGGTCGGCGTGGCGGAACGCGATCCCCGTCTCCCGGAGCGGGAGGTCGCTCGGGGGCGACCGCAGGGCGTCGAGCGATCGGACGCTCAGCGCCCCGTCGACCAGCGACTCCTCGGTGACGGACGGGAGGTCTGGGTGCTCGTAGATCGGCTCGCCCTCGTACTCGGGGACGACGAAGGGGAGCCGGGCCCCCTCGTCGCGGGGGAGCCCGTACGCGATCGGGATCCCGAGGAGGTCCTCGACGGTGTCGATCGTCGTGTTCGTGATGTCCGCGAGCAACCCGTCCTCGCCGACCCGCTGGAACCGGTCGGGGATCTCGTTGACCGAGAGCGTGCTGGAGTGCGAGCCGAGCTCGGGGAGGATCCGCGGGACCACGTCGGGGTCGGGGTCGAGGAACTCGTTGTTCGGGACGCTCCGGGAGTGCGAGCTGGCGACGTACAGCTGGGGGTCGCCGGTGTCGAGGTCGACGAAGACGTGGAGCACCTCCCAGTCGTGCCAGTGGAAGTTCGCGGTGAACTGGTCGAACGCGGAGTAGAACCAGAACTGAACGACCGCGAGCGGGGAGTCCTCGTACCGGACCCCGTTGTAGAACACGGTGGGGTTCGGCGGCTCGCCGGCCTCGTCGTACCGCTCGTGGTAGCCGTCGAACGCCGCGAAGCCGTCGACCACCGTCTCGCCGTCCTCCTCGGTCGCGTACGGGCGCGGGTCCGTGGGGAACCACGGCTCCGCCGAATCGAAGTACAGCGTCGGCGCGAACCGGGCCGCGAGCTCGTCGAGCCGGTCCGACTCCACCCCGGCGGTCGCGGCGTCGTCCGCCTCGGAGCCGGAGCAGCCGGCGACCGCGGCGCTCCCGGCGCCCGCGAGCGCGCCGAGGACGGTCCGCCGACCGACGGTCTGCCGGTCGGCGTCCGGATCCGGCTCTCCGGTCACGGGCGGTCCTCCCCGCAGACCGAGGCCGTATCGATCGTCGCCGCTCGCGGCTCCTGATTCATTTCACTGATTTACGACCGTAGCGCCGAATAAGTCTTCTGACGCCAAGAGACATGCCGCTCGGATGCGCCCGGGAGAAGGTATTTGCGCCCGGACCCGTGACTCCTCGGTATGGACGGCAAGAAGGCCCTCTACTACGGGGCGATCGCGATCGGGGTGCTGATCGCCCTCTCCGTCGTCGGGACGATCATCTCCGTTGTGCTCGGAGTCACCTTCTGGGTGCTCACCTGGGCGATCCGGCTCGCCGTGCTGGCGGGGCTCGGCTACGCCGCGTACAAGGCGGGCTCGTGGCTGCTGAGCGACGACGACGCCGGGTCGTTCGACTCGATCGGCTCGGTGTCGTCGTCGTCCTCGACCGACGCCGGGAGTAATCGACAGGACCGCCTCCGCCAGCAGTACGTCGAGGGACAGATCAGCGAGGCGGAGTTCGAGCGCCGGATCGCCAGCGAGCTCGAGACGGAGGAGCTCGACGACATCGACCGCGAGCTGGAACGGGAGCGGTAGGCGGCGAGCAGTGGGCGGTCAGAACCGCTCGCGGAGCTCGCCGCGGAGGTCGTCGAGGTCGAGATCCTTCATCGCGAGCAGCACCAGCAGGTGATAGACGAGGTCGGCGCTCTCGGCGGTGAGCTCGTCGAGATCGTCGTCCTTCGCCGCGAGGATGGCCTCGGTCGACTCCTCGCCGATCTTCTCTAAGACGGCGTTCTCGCCCTTCTCGTGGGTAAAAAGCGAGGCCGTGTACGAGCCCTCGGGGAGCTCCGCCTTCCGGGACGCGATGGTGGCGAACAGCTCGTCGAGGACGGCCTCGGGCGGGGCGTCGGGGTCCTCTCGCGCGTCGGTCTCGGGGTCGCTCACGCGACCACCTCGCGATCGGGGAAGAAGGCGAGGTCGTGGATCCGCGGGTCGTCGGTGAGCTCCGGGTGGAACGCGGTGGCGACGACGGGGCCGTCGCGAACGGCCACCGGGCGGCCGTCGACGGTCGCGAGCACCTCGACGTCCGAGCCGACCTCGTCGATGAGCGGCGCGCGGATGAAGACGGCGTGGAACGGCTCGTCGAGACCGGTTACCGGCATCTTCGCCTCGAAGGAGTCCTTCTGTCGACCGAACGCGTTGCGGTCGACGGAGACGTCGACGAGTTCGAGCGCGTCGACGCGGTCGTCCTTCGCGTCCCGCGAGCAGACGATGAGGCCGGCGCAGGTGGCGAGCACGGGCTTCCCGCTCGCGACGTGCTCGCGGATCTCCGCGGCGATCCCCTCTCGGTGGATCAGCCGCGAGATGGTCGTCGACTCCCCGCCCGGCATGAGGAGCACGTCGCAGTTCGGCACGATCCCGGCGTCGCGGACCTCGACGACCTCGGCGGACTCGTCGTGAGCGGCCGCGGCGTTCCGGACGGCGGCGGCGTGCTCGGCCACGTCGCCCTGCACGGCGATGACGCCTGCTTTCATGTCACTCACTCGGTCGGGGACGGGCAAAAAGGGCGCGCTACCGGTCAGCCGGCGGGAAGTGTTCGAACGGAGACGTCGGACCGTTAGGCGACCGTCAGCGAGAGGATCTGCACGAAGACGCCGAAGAGGACGCAGAACGCGAGGACGGTCTTG
Organism: Halorubrum sp. Ea8; assembly: GCF_002252925.1. Classification (NCBI taxonomy): domain Archaea; kingdom Methanobacteriati; phylum Methanobacteriota; class Halobacteria; order Halobacteriales; family Haloferacaceae; genus Halorubrum; species Halorubrum sp. Ea8. The sequence continues at coordinate 35,014 of NZ_NHPF01000081.1, read as the reverse complement.
GGACTCATCGAGATCGCGTTCCGGTCCTCGTTGTCGAAGTAGCGGACCAGTCCCGCACTGGACATCAGCCCGCCGGAGTTGGAGCCACTGCTCATACTCGTGAGTGACCCGCGCGGCGTTCTAAACGTTTCGCTCGCGGCCGACGAGCCTCGGCCGCGGCCGGCGAGCCGAATCCGACAGCCCCCGCGTATCGCCGAGTGGGAAACCCTTATGCGCGGTCCGCCGGTAGAACCGGTCGGATAATGACTGTTCGACTGCTGGATTTTCACGCTGACTGGTGCGGCCCGTGTAAGACGCAGGACCCGATCCTGGAGGAGATCCAGGAGGACCTCGGCGACGCCTTCGAGCTCCAGAAGGTGAACGTCGACGAGGAGCAGGACGTCGCCAACCAGTACCAGGTCCGCTCGCTCCCGACGCTGATCATCGAGAACGACGACGGCGTCGTGGACCGCTTCGTCGGCGTCACCCAGCGCGAGGACATCGAGGCCGCGCTGTCCGAGGCCGGCGCCTGAGGTTCGGACCGCCCGTTCGGTTTCGGCGGTCCGGGGTACCGCCGACCCGCCGCCGCGTCTCGCAACCTTTTACAGCGTCGCCGCGACAGTAGCCGTATGGCCAGCTTCGACGCCGCGGAACGCCGCAACCTTGACCGGCAGATCTGCATGCGCTGTAACGCCCGCAACGCCCCCGACGCGAAGCGCTGCCGCAAGTGCGGCTACAAGAACCTCCGCCCGAAGGCGACGGAACGCCGCGCGACGTAAGCGGTCGTCCCCTCATTCGTTCTCTGCGACCCGTTTGTTCGGTAGCCGCGGGTGCAATCTGTCTGGTCATCTCTCCGTTGATCGGGTATCGATCGTTGCTCTCGTTGACGTCGCGATGAACACCTCCAAAGCCCCAGCCGCTCGCTTATAAGTCGTTGTTGACGCGTTGAACACCTCCAAAGCCCCAGCCGCGAGGCGGGCGCANNCTGCGCCCGCCTCGCGGCTGCCCCTTTGAGTCCCGCCCCGCACCACGACCGCACCTCACGCCTCCCCAGCCTCGTCGGACCGGCGCGGTCGCGCCGGTCCGACTCCCTCGCGCGTGCGATTCGCGCCCTCCGGGCGCTCATCGGCACGCGCCACCGCCGCGTTTGTATATAAACGCCCTCTGCGTTCCTCGCTCCTCGCTCCTCGCTCTTCGCTCGTTGCCGAGCCGTGATCCGCGCCGTGATCCGCGCTGTGCCTACCCCACCACCGCGAGCGCGAGGAGCATCCCGCCGGCGGCGGCGGGCGGGATGGTGAGGTTGTCGTCGACGGCGACGCCACGGATTATCGGTGGGAGGCCGTCGGCGACCGCGGCGGGGGCGGCGCCCGCGCCCGCGACGACGACGCCGACGTCGGGGCCGAAGGCGGGGATGGTGAACGGAACGGCGAGCCCGAAGCAGACGAGGAACATCGCGACCCACGCGGCGGGCCGCTTCGCCTCGGTGGCCTCGTTGTCCCCCAGCGCGCCGCTGACGGGGTCGCCGACCGACAGCATCCACATCGCGGGGATCGCCAGGGTCGGCTCCAAGAGGAGGACCGCGCCGGTCATGCTCACCTGGTACAGCGCGTAGCCGGCGAGCGCGTCGGTCTCGTACTCCCGGGTGAGCTTCCGGTAGAGCCAGTGGTCGAGCCCGACGACGAGCCGGAGGAACTCCAGCGTGAGGACGACGGCGAGCGCGGCGAGGAGGAAGTAGCGCGTCTCCGTCCACGTGAACCAGCCGAGCAGGTACGGCACCGGGTAGAGGGTCCCCCCGGAGTGGACCAGCCGCCGCTCGAACTCCACGTCGGCCCGCCACTCCGCCGCCGGAAGGGGCACGGGTCAGTTGGTCTCGACGTCCGTCTCGACGCTCTGGTACCGGTCCCGCAGCGCGTCGAACGACTCGCCCGCGCGGAGCGCGGCCAACTCGCCGGCCAGGTCGTCGGCGGGGACCCGGACCTGCGCGGCCGAGTCGCGCTCGCGGACGGTGACGGTGTCGGGGCCGCCCCCCTCGATCCCGTCGCGGTCGATCGTGACGCAGAACGGCGTTCCGACCTCGTCCTGGCGGCGGTAGCGCCGCCCGATCGAGCCGGAGTCGTCGTACGCCACCGCGAGGCCGGCCGCGCGCAGGTCGCCCGCGACCCGGTCCGCGAGGTCGACGAGCCGGTCGTCGTTCGTCACCAGCGGGAATACCGCCGCGTCTTGGGGCGCGATCTCGGGCTCCAGCGAGAGGTACGTCCGCGCCTCGTCGTCGACCTCGTCCTCGCGATACGAGTGCGCGAGGAGCGTTTGGACGGTGCGGCCCACGCCGAAGGACGGCTCGACGACGTGCGGGGTGATGTGCTCGCCGCTCTCGGTGGTCTCCTCGACGGCGAAGTTCGCGACGTCGACGTCGACTTCATGCCTTTCACCGTTCACGTCGACCGCGACCGTCTCGCCGTGGAAGGCGTCGGGGTCGCGCTCGGCGAGCGTCTCCAGCGCCGCGGCGACCGCGCCGGCGTCGCCGCCGAACTCGGGACCGAGGACCGACATGTCGGGGTCGACCGTCGCGCGCTCGACCGTCTTCGGCTCGTCGTAGCGCTTGAACACGGTGAACGAGTCGTCGCCGTACTCGCCGTGCTTCGAGAGGTCGTAGTCGGAGCGGTACGAGAAGCCGGCGATCTCGATCCAGTCGCTGTCGACCTCGCTCTCGGCGTCCCAGCAGTCGGCCGCGTAGTGGGCGCGCTCGCCCGCGAGGTGCTGGCGGAACCGGAACCGGTCGGTGTCGACGCCGACGCGCTCGTACCACGCCTTAGCGACGCCGAGGTAGTAGCCGACCCACGGGGAGCCGATGACGCCCTCGTCGACCGCCTCGCCCACCGTCGTCTCGACGTACTCGCCGTCCTCGGCCTCCTGTTCGGTCGCCGGGTACAGCCGGACGTCGACGTCGCGGACGCGGTCCAGCGGGGGTTCGTCCTCCTCCGGGTCGATGAACTGCTCCAGCTCGGCCTGCGTGAACTCGCGCAGGCGGAGGAGCCCGCCGCGCGGCGAGATCTCGTTGCGGTAGGCGGGCCCGATCTGGGTGATCCCGAACGGGAGGTTCCCGCGGGCGTACTCCTTCAGCCGCGGGAACTCGACGAAGATCCCCTGGGCCGTCTCCGGCCGGAGGTAGCCGGGCTGGCCGTCGCCCGGGCCGATGTCGGTCGCGAACATGAGGTTGAAGTCCTCGACGGGTTCGCCGGCGAGCGGGGTGCCACAGGAGGGGCAGGCGATCTCGTTGTCCGCGATGAGGTCCTCGACCTCGTCGCCGGGGAGCGCCTCGGCGTCCTCGATCTCCGTGACGGCCTCCACGAGGTGGTCGGCGCGGTGGGACTCGCCGCACTCGCCGCACTCGACGAGCATGTCGTCGAACCCCTCGAGATGGCCGGACGCCTCGAAGACGGCCTCCGGCATCACCGTCGGCGCCTCGATCTCGCGGTTCCCCTCGCGGATGGTGAACCGGTCGCGCCACGCGTCCTCGAGGTTCCGCTTCAGCGCCGCGCCCTGCGGACCGAACGTGTAGAAGCCGGCCGTCCCCCCGTACGCGCCGTTCGAGCCGAAAAAGAAGCCCCGTCGCTTCGCCAGTTCGACGAGGTCGTCCGCGGCCATCTAGAGGCCCTCCAGCAGGTCGACGTCGCGCACGATACCGTTGAGATCGGTCCCGTTGACCAGGGGAACCTGCTCGATGTCGTTGCTGATGAGTTCCTGTGCGACCTCCTTCGCCGTCCGGGTGCCGCTGACCGTGACGAGGTCCTCCGTCATGAAGTGGCGCGCCGCCTCCGCCGGGAGCTCCACGTTGCGGGTCGGGAGGTAGCGCGCGCCGGTGGCCTTGATACCCTCCCAGGACCACTCGGAGTCCTGTTCGGCGATCGAGTCGCCCGTGCTCGCCTCGCCCTCGACGACGCGGGCGACCTCGAGAATGTCGACCTCGGTGAGCATGCCGGCGATCGCGGCGTCGTCGTCGAGCACGACCGCGTAGGGGACGTTCGCGAGCCCGATCTCACGCTCGGCGACCGGCAGCGGGGTCTCGGTGTGGGTCGCGTTGACCGCCTCGGTCGCGAGTTCGCCGACCTCGGTGCCCCCGTTGATCTCGCCGCGGGCGATCGCCCGCACCACGTCGGTGACGGTGAGGATGCCGACGAGCTCGTCGCCGTCGACGACGGGGAGGCGGCGGGAGCGCTCGGCGACCATCGTGGCCGCGGCATCGACGAGGTCCTCGTCCGCGCCGATCGTCGGGACCTCCCGCATCAGCAGCGCGAGCTGGTCTTCGTCCGGCTGCTCGATGAGGTCGTCGCGAGTGACGAGGCCGCGGTACACCTCGTCGCCGTCGACGTCCTTCACGACGGGGACCGAGGAGAAGCCGTACTCCTGGATGTACTCCAGCACGTCGTTCCGGCTCCCGGGAATCTCGACGACGACGAGATCCGACCGCGGCGTCATGGCGTCTGACACGTTCATGCACCGTCTTTCAGCGTGGCACCTCTTGTATACTGCGAAGGTGGTCGGAGACGGCGCGGCCGCGGGTCGGCGCTCGAACGGCGTCACGTATCCGACAACTATCCGACCGATCCGTCGGATCGACGCCCGACCGGCGCCCCGGGCCGTCCGATCGACGGTTCTATCCCGGATTCGCCGTCGATCCGCTCGATCGAACCGGGAATTCGCCGACTGCGGTCGGCTTCGGTTCGGAACGCTTATACGTACTGTGAACAATTGACAATCATGTCACGGAGTTCCACTCCTTGGGACGACCCGGACCCCGATCACCGTCGGACCGCGCTGCCCGCGGACCCGACGCTCGACGCCGACGATTCGCCGGACATCATGGCGTCGATCGACTCGTCCGCGTCGCGATCGGAGCTGGTGATCGCGGACGTCTCGCGGGAGAACGCGTGGGTCTCGGTCGACGAGACCGACGCGACCGTCCTCGAGGAGTGGTGCTGACTCGGTAGTCGCTCGACGGTATCGACGGCCTTCCGGCTGTCCCGCGCCGCCCCGTTCACCAGCGACTCCCGGCCGCAGTCACGCGGATTCTCGGATATTTTTCACGCGGATTCCCGGAGCCCTTCGCCCAGTTCCCACGCGCGGATCAGCGACGCGATCGTCCGACACGTCGGCGTCGCGGCCCCGAAGCGGTCGGCGCGGTCGGCGACGGCGCCGTAGATCGCGTCGACCTCGGTCCGACGCCCCGCGGCGACGTCCTCGTGCATCGACGAGCGGTTGGCCGCGGTTTCGTCGGCGACGCGCTCGACGGCGGTGACCGCCTCGTCCTCGCCGAGATCAACGCCGTCGGCGCGCGCGACGCGGGCCACCTCGCGGGCCGCCTCGCGCGCCACCTCGCCGCCCGGCCCGTCGAGCGTCGCGCCGTTGGTGAGGCGCGCGAGCGCGGAGGGGCCGTTTATCCCCGCGTTGACCGCGAGCTTCTCGTACCGGCGTCGGGGCATGTCCGCGGCGACCGTCGTCTCGATCCCGGCCTCGTCGAACGCGGCACCGACGCGCTCCGCGAGGGGGTCCCGACCGCCGGCGAGCGAGCCGACGACGACCTCGCCGATCCCCGTACACGTCACCCGTCCGGGCTCGGCGAGCAGGGCGCCGTAGCTCGCGGTGCCGGCGAGCACGGTCGGGTCGAGCGCGGCGACGAGCCGATCCTCCGTGAGCCCGTTCTGCAGCGAGCAGACCGCGTCGTACTCGCCGGTCGCGAGCGCCCGCGCCGCCGCGTCGGTGTCGTACGCCTTCGTCGTGACGACGGCGAGATCGGCAGCGCGGTGCGTCCCGTCGGTGAGCGCCCGCGGACGGACGCGCTCGTCGATCTCCCCGTCGATCCGGAGCCCGTCCTCCCGGATCCGCCGCATGTGCGGGTCGCGCCCGACGAGGGTGACGTCGTGGCTCCGGGCCAACAGCCCGCCGATCAGGCTGCCGAGCGCGCCGGCGCCGTAGACGAGGACCTCCATGTGGGGTCCCACGGGGCGCGACTGAAAAGGCGTGGCGGTGGCGCGGGCCGCCGACCCGCGAACTCGCCGCTCGTCAGAACTCGCCGCCCGTCACCCTTTCAGCCCGCTCCCGGTCAGGGGGACGACGACGTCGTCGTCGGCCGCGAGGGTCCCGCGCTCGCGGAGCGCCCGGAGCGCGGCCGGCGCGACGGCGCAGGTCGGCTCGGTGTAGAAGCCCGCCCGGTGGAGCCGGTCGAGCTCGCGCTCCGCCGCCGACTCCGTCACCGCGAGCGCGTCGCCGTCGGTCTCGGCGACGGCGTCGAGGATCTCCCCTTTCCGAACCGGCTCCGCGATCTGGATCCCGTCGGCCGCCGCGTTGACGCGTCCGTCGGGGTGGGCGGCCTCCGGCCCGTGCAGCTCCCGGACGATCGGGGCGACGCCGGCCGCCTGCGCGCCGAACAGTCGCGGGACCGAGTCGATCCAGCCGGCGCGTTCGAGCCGCCGGAACCCCCGGTACGCGCCGAGGAACAGCGTGCCGTGGCCGAGCGGCGTGACGACCGCGTCCGGGGCCTCCCAGCCGCGCTGGGCGGCGATCTCGTAGGCGACCGTGGCCGTCCCCTCGAAGAAGGCCGGGTTCCAGGCGTGGCTGGCGTACCACGCGGCGGCGCCGGGACCTCCGCCACCTTCGCCCGCGTCGCCCTCGCCGTCCTCACTGCCCGCGTCGCCCTTGCCGCCTCCACCGAGCGCGGCGACGCAGGCGTCGGTCACGTCGCTCCGACCGCCCTCGATCCGGACCGGATCCGCCCCGGCGCGGCGGATCGCGCGGAGCTTCGACTCCTTGACGTCGGCCGGCACGTACACCGCGGCGTCGATACCGGCCCGGGCCGCGTACGTCGCGATCGCCGCGCCGGCGTTGCCGGACGAGTCCTCGACGACGCGGTCGACGCCGAGCTCCCGGGCGCGCGTGAGCGTCGTCGTCGCGCCCCGGTCCTTGAACGATCCGGTGGGGAAGACGTACTCCAGCTTGAACTCGGCGTTCCACTCCGCTCCGTCGGGCCCGGTGTCGCCCCGCGAACCGTCCGATTCGCCTCGCGGCCCGTCGGCGTCGACGAGCGGGGTCATCCCCTCGCCGAGCGTCACCCGGTCGGCGGGGTCGTCGCCGACGGCGAGGAACGCCGCGAACGCCCAGAGCCCGTCACCGGCTGGGAGGGACTCGCCCGCTTCGGCGTCCGGGGCCGGGCGATCCGGGATCGGCGGGTCGGCGAAGTTCAGGGGGGCGCCGCACTCGCAACGCCACCGGTCGGCGACGGTCCGACCGCACTCGGGGCAGGCGAGTCGCTCGGGGGCGTCGTCTCCTCCCGGGCTCGCTTCCCCCGCGTCCGGTCCCGTCTGGTCGTCGTCGGTCCGCATCAGTAGCGGTCGACGTTGGTGCCGACCGAGCAGACGTACTCGCCGGCGGCGACCTGCGGGAGCCGCCTGGTCCGCCAGAAGATCCCGTCGGCGTCGGCGGTCACGCGCCCTTTCAGCTCGCCGAAGGTGTCCGTCACTTCGAAGAGGGCGTCGCCGGCCTCGACGCGCTCGCCGAGGTCGCGCTCGAATCTGACGAGCCCGCCCGCGGGGGACCCGTACTGGTCGAACCCGCGCGCCCGGACCTGCCGTTCGACGTCGGCGCCGCCGTCGAGGAAGCCGTAGTGCCGGAGCACGTTGAACACCCCATCGACGCCGTATCGGATCGACTCCTCGTCCCAGCCGACGGCGCCGCCGAGCTCGGGGTCGATCGTCGGGATCCCGTGCTCCGGCCCGGCCCGCGCGAGCTGACCGTCCGGGCCCTTGATGTCGAGGACGTGCCCGCAGCCGAACACCTTCGCGAGCTCCAGGCAGTCGCCGTGGAGGTGATGGCGAATTCCGCACCGCACCCGCGTCTCGTTTATCATCCGGCTGGTCGATCCCTGGTGGAGGTCTAAGATGAGGTCCGCGCGCTTCGCCGCCTGGAACGTCGCGTGGGCGATCCGCTCGCTCGTCGTCCCGTCCTCGTCGCCGGGGTACCCCCGGTTCATTTTCCGGTCGTCGATCGGGTTCCGATGCTCCGCGACCTGAAAGCCGAAGTAGTTGACGATGCCGACGACGAGGACCGCGCCGGACAGCTCCGTCGGGTCGATCCGCGGGACGACGCGGTTGACGACCCCGAGCCCGTTGAGCTCGTCGCCGTCGCTGACCGCCTGCACGTACAGCGTCTCTCCGTCCGTCGCGCCGTTGATGACGGCGACCGGCAGCCGCACGGGGCTCCCGTCCCGCGTCTCCCCCACTTCGAGACGGCCCGTGTCCGTCTCGCCCGGCGGGGCGCGGGCCGTTCCAAGCGTGATCATTACGCGAATGTGGGTCGGGCGCCCCTTTATCCGTTCGGTCCACGGCGATTCACCGACACAAGCTTTATCGCCGTCTCGGTCAACAAACCGGTACCGAGCGCCGCGTTCGCCGGGCGCCCGGGACCGGCACGCGCTCCGTCGCGCCGGACCCGCCCCCGGCGATCCGGCACCCCGGCCGGCGGTCGGGTGCGGTCCCACACACATGAGCATCGACATCGACCCGCTGTCTGCCGACGCCGGACTCACGGTCACGGACCACATCGAGAACACCCAGTTCGAGGTGTACACCGACCGGGCGGTCGACCCGGTCGCGACCCCCGAGCAGGCGCACTACTTCCCGGTCGACGCCAGCGTCACCGTCGAGACCGCGTCGGTCGAGATCCCCCGGGTCACCATCGTCGAGACGCGCGCCGGCGACGGGACCCTCCTCACTCGGGGCGACTCCTACGCGATGCCGTCGGACCAGTACCATGTCGGGATCGACCCCGCGCCGACCAAGTTCTACCTCGCCTTCGAGTCCGGCTTCTCGGTGTCGACGACGGACCGAACCACCCGGATCGACCTCGACGCCCCCGTCGAAGTCGCGCTCGGGTTCCGCTCGCTCCACCAGGTGCCCGCCGGGACGATCGAGACGCCGACCGACCCCGAGTCGCTGATGGACGCCGTGTCGCTGCTGGGCTCCGCGCTCCAGACGACGAGCCCGGAGCGGTCGTTCCCCACCCTCCGGGGGCACCCGCCGCTGATCGAGGCGGGCGACGAGCTCCGCGTCCCGGACCGGATCGAACCGCCCGACTCCGGGGTCCGGATCGTCGTGCCGCCGACCTACGAGCACCTCTACCCGATCGTCTCGCTGGCGTACTACTTCGCGGCCGACGTCGTCCCCGGGGACGCGCCCCGGATCGAGGGCGACGGTTGGAGCCACCCGCTGGAGCCGGACTTCGAGCGCCGGGCCGCCGAGGCGCTCCGGCAGTCGTTCCACTTCGACTGCCTCGCCCGCACCGAGGGGTTCTACCCGGTCGACCTCCACGAGCGCGAGACGACGGACCTGGACCTCGACTGGGGCCGCCTGTACGACCTGCCGCTCGCGGAGCGGCTGGGCGAGTACCTCGACGTACCGTTCCGGCGGGTCGAGCCCGAACTCCCGCAGTGGACGCTGACGACCGACGTGCGCCCCGATCCCGAGAACGTCGAGATGCTCCCGTTCGTCGCCGGGGAGCTGTCGGTCGTCCGGTCTCCCGAGACGGTCACCCCGGTGACCGCGGGCGAGGGCGGCGGCGTCGGGCTCTTCCGCGGTTCGGGCGCGGACGTGACGCTGAGCGCGGCATCACTTGGTCCCGACGAGTTCGTTCGCGGTTGCGCCGGGACTGAGCCCGTCCGCGGCGCCGACGCCTCGACCGACCGCAGCGCGGTCCCCGCGGACGCCGACTTCGTGCAGCCGGAACCGGTCGACACCGTCGAGCACGCGTGGGTCGGCGAGGGGGTCCCGCTCGACGCCAACAAGGCCACCCTCGACGCGTACTACCGCCGGCTGGAGGCCGGTCAGGTCGAGCAGTCGCGGATCTCGGTGCTCGTCGTCTGCAACGACGAGCAGATGCGCGAGGAGGGCGAGGTCGCGGACCTGTACGGCCTCCGCGACATGGTCCAGTTCGACATCGAGGTGCGCCACGACCTCACCCGCGCGGAGATGCGCGACGTCCTCGAGTCCGACGTCGACTTCCTCCACTACGTCGGCCACGTCGACCACCGCGGGATGCAGTGTACCGACGAGTACCTCGACTTGACCGACGAGGACCTCGACGTCGGCATCAGCGCCTTCCTGCTCAACGCCTGCCAGTCGTACCGGCAGGGCGAGGCGCTGGTCCACCGCGGTTCCCGCGGCGGCATCGTCACGCTCTCCGACGTGGCGAACTCCCCCGCGACGCAGCTCGGTCGCATCATCGCCCGGCTGATGAACGGCGGCTTCAATCTCCGGACCGCGCTGAACGTCGCGAAGCGCGAACTGATCACCGGCTACCAGTATATCGTCGTCGGCGACGGTGGGACGACGATCTGTCAGAGCCAGAGCGGGACGGCTGCAGTCGTCGAGGTGCACAACGGTGGGCCACCGTGGGACTTCTCGATCAAAACGTACCCGAACGGCCCTTACGGCGTTGGAACGCTGACGACTCCGAACACCGGATCGGATACGGCTAACTACTACGTCCCGAGTAATATCGATCTGCAAAATGTACGTGAGTCGGAACTCAAGACGTTTCTCAATCTTGAGGTGCTTCCGGTCTTTACCGAATCGGGACTCGTCTGGAGTGACGAATTCGACTGATTACGGCCCGGCGGTCGACGAGAGGGCGCCCGCCGCCGCGGGCGCCGCCTGCGTCAGCAGGAGGAGCGCGGTGAACAGGACGCCGGCCATCTTCGGGTGCTCTGCCACGTATTCTGCAACACTTTCGTGCATATTACACAAGATATCGCATGTAATTAAATCACACATTATTGTGCGCCAACCATTTCCTGATATTTGAATACTCAAGAGTTATAAACAAACTCGGCAACGATCGAGCCGATCGGCGCCGCACCGCCTCGCTCGGCCGTATCATCGGTGTATTAAAGGGCGTTTCGGCGCAGTTATCAGCATGGGAAAGACGGACGACGTCGACCTCCTCGACCCGTTCCGTCAGTTCCTCTCGCTGCGGCGGGACGTGCTCGTCCTGTCGCTCGCGATGTTCGCGTTCAGCCTCGGCTTCCAGATGACGAACCGGTACGTCCCCGAGTACATGTCCGCGTTGGGGGCGAGCGCGTTCGTCATCGGGCTGTTCGGGACCGTCGGAAATGTCATCGGCGCGGTGTACCCGTACCCGGGCGGGCGGCTCTCGGACCGGATCGGGTCGCGGCTCGCGCTCACGCTGTTCGGACTGTTATCGAGCCTCGGGTTCGGCGTGTGGCTCGTCGCGCCGACCCTCGGGACCGTGCGGTTCGCGGGCGTCGTCTTCGAGCCGTGGATCTGGATCTTCGTCGGGCTATTCTTAGCGCAGGCGTGGAAGTCGTTCGGGCTCGGCGCGACGTTCGCGATCGTCAAGCAGTCGGTGCCGCCGGAGCGGCTGGCGCGCGGGTTCGCGAGCACCGAGGTGTTCCGCCGGACCGCGTTCCTGATCGGCCCGCTGATCGCGGCGGGGATCATCCAGTACGCGGCCGACTTCACCGTGAGCTTCCAGTACGTGCTCGCGGTGGCGCTCCTGTTCGGCGTTGTCGCCACCGCGCTCCAACACACGCTCTACGACGCGAGCGAGGACACGCTCGGCAAGGAGTTCGAGGAGGTAAGCGAGGTGGTCGAGGACCTCCGGAGCCTCCCGCCCGAACTCCGCCCGCTGCTCGTCGGCGACACGCTCGTGCGGTTCGCGAACGGAATGGTGTACGTATTCTTCGTCATCGTGATCACGCAGTTCCTCGAGGTCGGCCTCGACGTCGGCCCCCTCTCCCTGTCGCCCGCGGCCTTCTTCGGCGTGCTGCTGGCGATCGAGATGTCGGTCGCGCTCGTCTCTATGCCGCCCGCGGCGCGCGCCGCGGAGCGGGTGGGGCTCAAGCCGGTCGTCGCGCTCGGCTTCCTCGTGTACGCGGCGTTCCCGGCGCTGCTCATCAACGTCCCCGCCGACACGCCCCTGACCGCGCCGCTCGTCGTCGCGCTGTTCGCGTTCTCCGGCCTCCGGTTCGCGGGGCTCCCCGCGCACAAGGCGCTGATCGTCGGCCCCGCAGAGCGCGACACCGGCGGTCGCGTCTCGGGGTCGTACTACCTCCTCCGCAACGCGGTCGTCATCCCGAGCGCGGCGCTCGGCGGCCTGATCTACGGCGGGTTCTCGGTGCCGGGAACCGGGCTCTCCGTCGCGGGGGATCCCGTCGTCGCGTTCGGGCTCGCGAGCGCGATCGGGCTCGTCGGCGTGGCCTACTTCGCGCTGTTCGGCGAGGAGTACGACGCGTACGCCTGACCGTCGGCGGAGCGGTGGTTCGAGACGGCGCGCCCCGGTCGCCCCGCCGTTTTTCACCTCCCGCGACCGAGAGCGGGTATGACGGACACCGCCGCCGCGATACGGGAGGCGTTCGAGCACACCGACTACGACCTCGGTGACGTCGCGGTCAACCGACGGCAGGTGCGCGTCCCGGTGCTCCAAGAGGGGGCCGACCCCGACGCCCTCCGCGCGGTGATCGAGGAGGCGCTCGGCGCGGACGCGGTCGTCGGTGCCACCGTGCGCACGGAGACGATCGACGGCGAAGACACCATCGGGACGGTGGTCTCGTTCCAGCACCGGCCGTGACGCGGTACGATTAACCGTGTGGTACTCGTACCAGTAGGGCATACGATGACGGCCGACCACGGACACGACGACGCACAGTACCTCGCCGGGTCGCCGGTCCGTGTCGCGGTCCTCCGGGCGCTCCGGCGGGAGCCGCGTCGCCCGGCCGCGCTGACGGACGCGGTCGACGCGACCCGGACGACGGTCCAGCGGATCCTCGGGGGATTCCGCGAGCGCGACTGGGTCGTCAAACGCGACGCGACCTACCGCGTGACGCCGACGGGAGAGCGCGTCCACGACGCGTACGAGGCCCTGTTGGACGAGGTGGAGCTCGCCGACCGGTACGGGGGGTTCGCCGCCGACCTCGAACGCGTGGGCGCCGATTTCCCCCCGGAAGCGCTCGACGCCGGCGAACTGACCGTCGCGACGGACGGGAACCCGCTCGCCGCGGTCGACCGGATCACCGAGCTCCTCCGCGAGGGCTGCGGCGCCGAGATCCGCGCGGTCTCGCCGATCGTTATCCAGCAGTTCAACCGGGCGGCCGCGACCGCGCTCGACGCCGGCGCGGAGGTCGAGCTCGTCATCGACCGCGACGTCGTCGAGGCGTCGATCGCCGACTTCGGGCCGGCGACCGACCGAGCGCTCGACGACGACGACGCGACGGTCTACGTCTCGCCGGAGCCGATCGAGTACGGCGTGTTCAGGTGCGACGACGTCGCCTGCGTGACGGCGTACGACCGCCGGAACAACCCCCGGTGCGTGCTGGAGTCCACGGACCCGGCGGTGGTCGAGTGGGTCGACGACCGGTTCGAGTCGTTCGTCGCCGACGCCAGCCGGCTGTCCGCCGTCGTCGAGAACGCCTGATCTGAGGCGATTACGCCTCGGTGTCGCCGTCGGAGTCCCCCGGGGACTCGCGGTCGTCGTCGCGGCGGTCGGGATCGAAGTTGGCGGGGACGACCGTCGGGTGGTCGATGCCGACGGACGGGGTGCTCGCGCTCATAGCTCTGTCTGGGCGTACGCGACGCACCGACTAAAAATTACTCATGGGCATAACGCATCCCGCCCGCGGGAGGGTATGTTCAGTGGTTATCCGATTCTCCTATTTCGGGACTACTCGCCGAACTCGTCGGCGTACAGGTCCTGCGCGTGTTCGATCGCCGCTTTCGCGGCCGCCTTGTCCTCCCAGCCGAGGGTCTCGACCTCTTTCCCGGCCTCGAGGTTCTTGTACGTCGAGAAGAACTCGTCTATCTCGTCGCGGATCTGCTGGGGGATGTCCGCGAGGTCCTCGATGTGGTCGAAACGGGGGTCCTCGGTGGGCACCGCGATCACCTTGTCGTCCTGCTCGCCGTCGTCGTCCATCTTCATGAGCGCGACGGGGCGGGCCTCGACGACGCAGCCGGGGAACGTCTGGTCCTCGACGAGCACCATCACGTCGAACGGGTCCTCGTCGTCGTAGTACGACTGCGGGATGAAGCCGTAGTCGTACGGGTAGTGGACGTTCGAGTGGAGCACGCGGTCGAGGACGACGCCGGGGATGTCCTTGTCGTACTCGTACTTGTTCCGCTCGCCCTTGAGACACTCCACGACCGCGTAGATCTCGTCGGGCGCGTCCGGACCCGTCTCGAGTTCTTCCCAGAGGTTGACCATGTGCCAGATATTCGGTCCAAGGGTCGCAAAGTCCTTTCGGGTTCCCCTCGCCGTCGCGACCTCGGCGAGGCCGGAGCCCCGTCGACGTGACCCCCGCTTTTGATCGATCGTCTCGTCGATCCGGCCGTTTCGGAGCCCCGTTCCTCGACCGACATCCGGCCGGTTTACCAGTTGATCAACTGTCAATTTCCACCCGAACCTTCCGATTCGTCTGATAGATCGTCACGGATGCGTCTCGTTGACCGGCGATCACTCGGATGCGGCGGTCGGTCCGTATCGGCGGCGTCGCATCCGATAGCTCCGATATCGGGGGTATCAGGGGTTTCTTCCGCAGCTAGGTATTTAAACACCGACGAACCTTGAGAAAGGTTATAAGTTCGGCTTCCCTTCAGTCAACTATGTCAGAGGCACAAGCAGTTACTGACACGGAGGCAGCGCGACCGGCATCGGACCTAACGGCGTTCCAACAGAACATCCTCGCGATTCTGTCGGAGGAACCCATGTACGGGCTCGCCATCAAGCGCGAGCTGGAGGCGTACTACGGCTCCGAGGTCAACCACGGGCGGCTCTACCCCAACCTCGACGACTTGGTCGAGGACGGGCTCGTCGAAAAGAGCGAGCTCGACAAGCGGACGAACCAGTACGAGCTGACCGAGGCCGGCCACGACGCGGTCCTCGGACAGCTGGAGTGGGTCCTCGACCGGTTCGTTACCGACGAGGCGCGCGGCGACGAGATTCGCGCGCTCCTCGGCGAGTAACGCCCGAAGGCCCCGCGGGACGCACCGGCGAGAGACCGACGCAATTCTGGCACACGCACGCGCGGTGAAAACCGCGCGCTTCCGACTTCCCGAGCGACGGCGCCGTCGTCGCCGCCGCCGCCGCGACCGCCGATCCGGGTCTCGACTACGACGGGTCCGGCCCGTCGACCTCGGCGGCGACCGACTCGATCACCGTCAGGGACTCCTCGACGGCGGCGAGCTGCTCGTCCGTCGGCCAGCCGTTCCGCGGTAGGTACTCCTCCCGGAACTCCTCGCGCACCGCGGGAGCGGCGTCGTCGACCGCGCGGACGTAGTGATTGCTCATGAACGCCGCGAAGCTGCGGGCGGTGTCGGCGTGCGGCTCGCCGTGCGCGTCGGCGACCGCGTCGGCGACCGCCTCGTTGTAGGCGGCGATCTCGTCGTAGCGGTCGGCGTCGCCCGGCCCGGACAGCGACACCTCGACGGCCCGGTCGGTGGTCTCGATCCGGTCGAGCTGCACCGTCCCGTCGGCCATCCACTCCTCGGGGTACAACACGAGGGTGTCGTCGTCCTCGCGGAGCCGCGGGGCGTAGTCGTGACCCGCGACGAGTTCGTCGCGGCGATCGCGGTAGAACGCGGCGGCCGCGTCGTCCTCGGTCCGCCGGGCGAGCCGCGTGAGCCGCTCCGCCTCGTCGACGACCTCGACCGGCACGTCCGGGACCCGATCGTCGTCGCTCGCGCCGTCCTCGGCCGCGTCCCCGTCACCCTCGGGCTCTTCGGCCGCCATCACCTCTCGCGCTCGTTCCTTCGCCCACTCCGGGGGTTCGTCGTTAGTTCGCGTCATCGAGTGCCTCGTTCGCTAGATCGTCGGCGCGCGCGTTTATCTCCCGCGGAACGTGGCCGATCGACCACCGGTCGAACCGCGCTAACAGCTCTCTGGCGCGCACCCGCTTCTCGCGCAGTTCGGGGTCGTTGGCGTCCCACTCGCCGCGCACCTGCTTGACGATCAGCTCCGAGTCGCCGCGGACGTCGATCGCCTCGAAGCCGTACTCGTCGGCCGCCTCCAGTGCCCGGATCAGTGCGGCGTACTCGGCCTGGTTGTTTGTGACCGTCCCGATCCGCTCGCCGCCCTCGGCGACGACGCCGTCGGACGTGACGAGACACCAGCCGACCGCGCCGGGCCCGGGGTTCCCGCGGGAGGCGCCGTCGAAGTAGACGTGCGCGCGGCCGCCCCCCTCGCGGATGAGGTTCGTCAGCCGCGTCGGGTCGCTCCCCTGTACCACGACCTTGTCGTCGTACGCGACGGCGACGGCGCCCTCGCGCTCGGCGCGCCACCGCTCGTGGGCGGTGTTTCCCGGCTCGATCCGGACGCCGGCGTCCTCCAGACGGGTCCGCGCGGTCACCGGATCGCAGTCGATCGTCGGCATTCGTTCGCAGTCGTCGCCGGCGCGTCAAAGGCCTGTCCGTCGCCGGTGCGGTGAAGACTGTCCCTCGTCGGTGCGGTGAAGTCGGGTCCGTCGCCGGTGTGGTGAAGACCGTCCCTCGCCGGCGCCTCACCGCGCGGTCGAGCGATCCCCGTCTCTCACGAACTTTTAAGTTAATCCGTTAAGATAGTATATAAATGCGATGACACGGCCCACCCGGCAACGGGATCACGACCGGCAGCGTGTGCGGGACGAGGACGTCGACGAGAACGAAATTGACCCGGAAGAGCTGGACCCGGAGGACCTAGACCCCGAGGATTTCGACCCCGAGGACCTGACGCGGACGGCGGACGGCGAACTGATTCACGAGGAGACCGGCCTGATAGTCGAAGAGGAGCAGATCGATCCCGGCCCGGAGTGGCGCGCGTTCAATCACTCGGAGCGGCAGTCGAAGTCGCGCGTCGGCGCCCCGACGACGAAGACGATGCACGACAAGGGGCTGACGACGACGATCGACTGGAAGGACAAGGACGCGTACGGACGATCCATCTCCTCGAAGAAGCGCTCGCAGATGCATCGGCTTCGGAAGTGGCAGGAGCGCATCCGGACGAAAGACGCGGGCGAGCGCAACCTCCAGTTCGCGCTCTCGGAGATCGACCGGATGGCGAGCGCGCTCGGCGTCCCCCGATCCGTCAGGGAGGTCGCCTCGGTCATCTACCGACGCGCGCTCAACGAGGACCTCATCCGCGGTCGGTCGATCGAGGGCGTCTCCACCGCCGCCCTTTACGCCGCCTGTCGCAAGGAGGGGATCCCACGGTCGCTGGAGGAGATCTCCGACGTCTCCCGAGTCGACCGCAAGGAGATCGGCCGGACGTACCGCTACATCTCCCAGGAGCTCGGCCTGGAGATGCGTCCGGTCGACCCGAAGAAGTACGTCCCCCGCTTCTCCTCCGAGCTCGAACTGAGCGAGGAGGTCCAGTCGAAGGCCAACGAGATCATCGAGACGACCGCCGAGAAGGGGCTCCTCTCCGGGAAGTCCCCGACCGGGTACGCCGCCGCCGCGATCTACGCGGCCTCGCTGCTGTGTAACGAGAAGAAGACCCAACGCGAGGTCGCCGACGTCGCGCAGGTGACGGAGGTCACCATCCGCAACCGGTACCAGGAGCAGATCGAAGCGATGGGGATCCACAGCTGAACGAAGCGACGGGGATCCACGACTAGGCGCCGGCGCGGGCGAGCGGCGCGGCGTTTTTCGGATCGCGCGCACGTATCGTAACGCATGCTCGTCTGCGGGACGCACCGAGGGCTGTATCGGCTCGACGATCCGCTGGACGACCCGACTCGGGTCGCCGCGTGCGGGCGGGTCCGCGAGGTCGTCCGCAGCGGAGACGCCCGGATCGCCGCGACCGAGGAGGGGCTGCTCCGCTCGACCGACGGGACCGAGTGGGACCGCTTCGAGCTCTCCGAGGACCCGTTTTCCGTCCTCGCCGGTCCGGAGACGGTCCTCGTCGGCACCCGGCCGGTCGGCGTACAGCGGGCGAGCCCGGACCCGGAGACCGGGGACTGGCGGTTCGACCCCGTCGGCGACCTCGCCGCGCATCCGCACGGGGAACGGTGGCGCGACCGGGCGCCGGACGGCGAGCCGAGCGTCAGGACGCTCGCCATGCACCCGGACGACGGGGTCCTCGCGGGGCTCGAACCGGGCGGCGTCTACGCCTTCGGCGGGGAGTTCTGGCGGCGGTACGGCCGCGGCGTCCACGACGACGTCCACGACCTGCGCGTGCTCGGCGACGGCGTCGTCGTCGCCGCCACCGGGAACGGGCTCTACCGGACCGACGACGGCGACCGGTGGCACCGGCTCGACACCGACTTCCGCGACTTCTGGGCGAACTACTTCCGCGAGGCGATCGTCCACGGCGGGCGGCTCTACGCCGGGGCGAACCGCTGGGGGCCGGACGCGCCCTCGGGCGTGACACTCTCGGCGCCCGCGGACGACGGGGAGTTCGACGCCGATGCCGACCCCGTGCCCGCCGCCGACCCGGCGTTCGTGGTCTCGTGGGCTGTCACCGGGGACGCCCTCGTCGGCGGGACGCTGCGCGTCGACGACGACGGGTTCGCCGCTGAGGAGCCGGCGCCGCTGGTCGTGCGCGAGGACGGCGCGTGGAGCACCGGCGCGACGCTGCCGGCCGGCGTCACGTCGCTCGCGACCTGACCGCCGCCCGGCCGACGGCGACATCGTCAAGTCCGACTCGCCCCTAGCACCGGCGAATGCGGCTCGACGAGTTCATCGAGTTCGAGGCGAACGAGCGCGCCGAGCGGCGGCGCCTCGCCGCCGAGAAGGACTACGGCATCTTGGACCGCCTGGACTCCTTCGAGCGGCGCTTCGAGGAGCACGTCTCCGACGACGCCGTGGTCGGCAGCGTCTCCCCCTCCATCTTCGTCGGTCGCTCGGACTACCCGAACGTCTCGACCGGGCTGCTGTCGCCGGTCGGCCGCGAGGAGCGCGCGGCCGCGTTCGAGACCTCCGCGTCGTGGTACGACGAAGGGGTCTCCATCTCGGACGTGTTCGACCGCCGGACCAGCCTGCTCAACTCGGCGCGCGGCGTCGACGTCAGGGACGTCGGTGCGAGCGCCGACGCCGTGGGGGGCGTCTCCGCCTCCGTCACCGCGGGCGCCGACGCGGCCGCGAGCGTCCACGACGCGTGGAACGGCTGGGTCGGCGTCCAGCGGGAGGTCGCCATCGCCGATCGCCCGGTCGACGTGGAGATTGGGCTCGACGGGGCGCCCGACCTCGACTTCGACGTCGGCACGCAGGACATCAAGACGCCGACCGGACCCCGCGCGGCCGCCCGCACCGCGGAGCTCGGCGAGAACCCACACGTCCCCCGCCCGATACAGAAGACCCTGGAGGACGACGACTGGCGCGCCGAGGGCGCGATGACGTACCTCTACCGCCGCGGGTTCGACGTGTACGAGATCAACACGATCCTCTCCGCGGGCGCGCTGGGGCGCGGAGAGAACCGCCGGCTCGTCCCGACGCGCTGGTCGATCACGGCGGTCGACGACACGGTCGGGCAGTTCCTTCGCGGCTCGATCCGCGATAACCCGACCGTCGACCGGATCGAGGTCCACCGCAACGAGTACCTCGGCAACGCGTTCTGGGTCGTTCTGGCGCCGGGGCGGTGGGAGTACGAGCTCGTCGAGATGAAGTCGCCCGGTTCGATCTGGAACCCGGACCCCGAGGCGGGCGTCTCCCTCGCGGCCGCCAGCGAGGGCCGCGAGGGCCGGACCGGGTACGTCGAGGAGACGGCCGGCGCCTACTACGCGGCCCGGCTGGGCGTCCTCGAACACCTCGACGACCGCGGGCGACAGGCGAAGGCGCTCGTCTTGCGGCACGTCTCCGACGACTACTGGGGCCCCGTCGGCGTCTGGCAGGTGCGCGAGGCCGTCAGGAACGCGTTCGACGGGGAGCGCGGGACCGCCGAGACGTTCGGCGAGGCGGTCCGCGGCGTCGCCGAGCACCTCCCGGTGTCGCTCGGTCGCCTGCGGCGGAAGTCGACGCTGGCGGCCGGGCTGCAGGCGAATCTCAGTGACTTCGCCGACGTCGGGTGAGGTCGCGGAGGCGACGGGGGGTCCCCGCCCCGATCGCTTTAGTCGCGTCACCGAGTGTGTGGCCTCATGGTTCCCACCGTCCCCGCGTTCGGCGGCGTTCCAGCCGGTCCCGAGCTCGTGATCATCCTGATCATCCTCGTCCTCCTCTTCGGCGTTCCAATCGTTCTCATCGCGGCAGGCGTGGTGTTCCTCAAACTGCGCTCTGGCGGCGAGGAGGCGGACGCCGACCGCATCGCGGACCTGGAGGCGGAGGTCGAACGCCTCCGCGAGGAGGTGGACGACGAGCCGGACAGCCGCGACGGCGACGACGATAGCTTATAAACCCCGATGCGGTGGCGTCGCCGGTGCGTAGCGCCGGCTGTGAGCGAGAGCTTCGCTCTCGCCCCGCGAGCGGCTGCTACGGAGGGATTCACCGCGACGTGATTCGATGATAAATCCCGATCAGCGACAGCTCACGTTTGGGTAGAAACCCCAGACTCTCTGCCCGCGTCGCTCGCTCCCGTCGTCGTTAACACTCCGTATCAGTCCTCCGCCCAGTAGTACAGGTCCTCGCGCGGCGCGTCGCAGTTCGGGCAGCTATCGGGAAGCTCCGTCCCGATCTCGCCCATCTCGCCGCACTCCCAACAGCGCCACATCACGTAGGCGGTGCCGAACACGTCGCGGGCGTCGGTGAGCCCCAGTTGCCGTGACTCCGACGGCGACGTGACGTAGAAGCCGTCGTCGTCGACTCCTCGGACCGTCCCGAGCTCCTCGCCGTCCTCGTCGTACACCGGTTGTCCGATGCTCACGTCGGCGAATACGGGTTCTTCGGAGGCCATGCGCGGGGGTACGCACCGGTCCCTCATAAGTGTGGTATGTGGTCGCGTCCCACAGAAGAAGGAAGATCGATATCGTACCGATGCGACGCGGAGGCGAGGACTGAGACGCCGCTCAGGCGACCGGCGTCCGCTCGACGACGGTCCCGTCGACGGTCGGGTACTGCTCGACGATCTCCCCCTCGTCGAGGTCGCCGTCCTCGATCATCTCCTCTAAGAGCCACCACGCGATCTCGACGTGGTCCGACTTGACGGTGTAGAAGTCTTCGGGGACGCCGAGCGACTCGAACCGCTCGGGGTCGGCGAACGCCTTTCCGTAGACGAGGGTGCCGTCGTCGGTCACCTCGTCGAACTCGCGGCGGATGTTCTTCGCCATCCGCTTGAGCCGGTTCCGGTGTTGGGCGGCGTCTTTGAACACCGACGTACAGAAGTACACCTTCTCGTGGCTCGCCATCTCGGAGACGATCGCGTCGTCCTTCGACCCCTCGACGGCGGACATGTGGCCCTCCTGTAGCTCGAACCCCTCCTCCTGCATCCGGCGGTAGTTACCGTCGGACATCTCGAACTCGTTGATGTTACAGAACTCAGCGGCGCCCTCGTCTAAGAACTCCAGGAACTCCGGCTCCGCGCGGATGCCGGGGATCTCGAAGGCGGGCGTGAGCCCCTCCTCCCGGGCGATGTACAGGATCTCCTCCCATTCGGTCCCGTGCATGTCGCCCCACAGCTCCACCGGCGGGTGGAAGCGGATCTCGTCGAGCCCCGCCTCCGAGAGGCGGCGCATGTTCTCGCGGCCCCCCGTGATCCCGGTGTACAGGTGCGTGTGGTGGTCTTCGCCGAACTCGTCTTTCAGCAGTTCGAGGTAGCGGGTCGTCTTCGCCATCGCCTCCTGCGGTTCGCCGCCGGTGATCGAGGTGCCGAGCGCGCTCATGCGCTTGGCCTCTTCGATCACGTCCTCGTCGGACTCCACCTTCCGCTCGTTGGCGTACACGTCCGTGACGTTCTTCCGGTTCTCTCCGAGGGGGCAGTAGAAACAGTCCCGCTGGTCGCAGTAGCCGTAGACGAACAGCACCATCTTACCGCCCTTGGCGCACTGTTCACAGCCCTTGGAGATCATCTACCCCCCTCTACCGCCCGCGGCCTCAAAAAGCGTGCGAACTCCGCGTTCCCGGGAGAGGCGTTGTCACGCGGGCGTCGCGGCCGCCGTGAACGGGGCGTGTCTACGACCCGACACCTCGGACCGGGCGAACACAAAGTATGTACCGCCCCCGACGCGACCGGAGGCCATGACCCGAGAGCCGACCGCGGACGAGAGAGCCGAGTCAGCCGACGCCGGGCCGTACACTCGCCGTCGCGCGCTCGCCGCCGGCGGTGCAGTCGCGCTCGGCGGCCTCGCCGGCTGCACCGCGCTCGACGTCGCCACCGGCGAGCCCGCCGAGTTCACCGCGGGCACCGCGACGGTCGCGGACGCGACGCTGTCGGAGAGCGGGTACGAGCTCAACGAGGTGACCGACCGGACCGTCTCGCGCGAGTTCGAGGTCGGCGGACAAACCCGAGAGGTCCGCGTGACGAACACCGTCGCCGAGTACGACAAGGCAGTCGAGCTGTTCGGCCAGCGCTACCAGGCCGCCGTCTTCGCCGCGGTGACGACGCCGCAGGTGCGGGTGCTCGGGCAGGCGCTCAACCCGATCGCCGAGATGAGCACCCGCGATCGAGCCGAGCTCATCCTGAACCGCTACGAGAACGTCGGCGACTTGGAGCGCGGCTCGGAGTACACGACGACGGTCCTCGGCGCCGACGCCGAGGTCGTCGTGTACACGGCCGAGGGAGAGATCGAGGGGACGGGGACGAGCACGGAACTGGAGCTTCACATCGGCGAGCCGGTCGCGGCCGGTGACGACTTCGTCCTCCCGCTCGCGGCGTACCCGGCCGCATTCAGCGACGGCGAGAACGTCCGCCAGATGATGAACGGGATCGAACACGAGCCGGCGTCGGGCGGGGACTGAGCCGACCCGACCGAGGAGACGCGACCGGCACACGGGCCGGAAACTCCCGCCCCCGTGCGCCGCCGCTCCGAGCCGAAAACATATGCCGGCCCCTCGCATAGCGTCGCGTAATGCTGTTGGTCCTCTGCGTCGACCTCGACGACGACCTCGGCCGCAAGACCGGGATCCCGACCCCGGTGATCGGCGCCGCCGACGTCACGGAGGCCGCCGTCGCGCTCGCGACGGCCGACCCGGAGGACTCGGACGTGAACGTCCTCTTCCAGGGCGTGAACGTCCACGACGAACTCGCGGCCGGCGGCGAGGCGGTCGAGGTCGCCGCCGTCACCGGCGTTGACGGGTCCGACGTGAAGGCGAACCGCGCGGTCGGGAAGGAGGTCGACCGCGTCCTCGCCGAGCTGTCGACCGGCGAGGAGGTCTCCGCGGTGGTCATCACCGACGGCGCGCAGGACGAATCCGTCCTCCCGGTGATCCGCTCGCGGATGCCGATCGACGGGATGCGACGCGTCGTCGTCCGGCAGGCGCAGGACCTCGAATCGCTCTACTACACGATCAAGCAGGTGCTCGCGGACCCGGAGACCCGCGGCACGATTCTCGTCCCCCTCGGCGTCCTCCTCCTCATCTATCCGCTGGTCGTCGTCGCGAACCTCTTCGACGTCGCCGGCGCGGCGGTCTTGGGGATCCTCTCCGGGCTCGTCGGACTCTACTCGCTGTTCCGCGGGCTCGGGCTGGAGGAGACCGTCGACGGGGCGGCCTCGACGGTGCGGAACGTCCTCTACACGGGGCGCGTGACCCTCGTCACGTACGTCGTCGCGCTCGCGCTGATCGTCGTCGGCGGCGTGCAGGGCGTCGAGACGGTCGAGACGGTCAGCGCTGTCCGCGGCGGGTCGATCACCGCCGGCGTGACGCTGGCCGCGTTCGTCCACGGGTTCGTCCAGTGGCTCGCGGTCGCCGGCGTCACCTCCAGCCTCGGTCAGATCACCGACGAGTACCTCGGCGGCCGGTTCCGGTGGCGGTACCTCAACGCCCCCTTCTACGTGCTCTCCATCGCGGTCGTGCTGTACGCCGTCTCCGGCTTCTTCCTCCCGGACGCGCGGGGGGTCACGTCGCTCGGCCTCCCGGACCTCGCGATGGCGCTCGCGGCCGGGACGCTCACGGCCGTGTTGAGCACGCTCGCGTTCGCCGTCGCGGAGTCGCAGCTCCCGTCGGCGACGGGCGTCGGCGAGCGAAAGAGCGGGTAGGTTGCGGGGCGGTACGGCGGCGGGGCGGGACGGCGGCGGAGCGGCCGGGTCCGTTACCGGGGCGTCCACTCCTCGCAGGCGTCCATGTCGTCCATCAGTTCGTCGTGATGGTCGCAGTACGGCTGCATCCCCTGATCGGTCCGGACGTAGTCGAAGTGCGTGCAGTTCCCGCAGTAGGTGTCGCCGGGGCCGTCCCGCGCGGCGGCGTCGACGCCGGGCGAGACGTCGGCGCCGGCCCGCCCGTCTGAGCCCGGACCCGCGGGTCCGTTCGGCCCGTCGGCGGGTCCCGCGTCGCCGAGGGGCGACCGGATGTCGGTGTCGGCCTCGCCGCCGTCGCTCACGCCGGCGGAGCCCCCCCGTCGCTCGCCCGAGACGCCTCCGGACGAGCCCGTGCCGAGACCGGTTCCCGAACTCGTCGTCGCTCCGTTCCCGGTCGTCGCGTCCGTCCGTCCCGCTCGGTCCGGTCGGTTCGTCTGCGTCTCCACGTCGCCGTCGGGGGTCCCGCCGAGGAGGCCGACGCCGCCCATCCCGTCGATCTGGTCTCGGCCGACCTCGATGATCTTCGTCTCGCCCTTGTGGGTCACCTCCATCGTGACGGTGCCGCCGGGGTCGTTGCGCGTCTTGAAGTTGGCGACGCCGACGAAGACGCTCCACAGCGCCGTCGCGGCGCCGACGAAGTACAGCCCCGCCGTCGGCAGCGTGAGGTCGGTCAGCTCCGGTCGCGGTCCGCTGACCCAGTGGTAGGGGTAGGCGTACGCGAACAGCGCGACGCCGAGGCACATCACGCTCGCCCCGACGACGGCGGCGACCCGCGTGTTGCGGTCCGCGGGGAGGACGGCCATCACGCCGAGCAACACCAGTGGGACGCCCACGCCGCCGAGCACGCCGCCGAGCCGCCGCGCCTCGCCGGAGCTGTAGCCGCTCGGGAGAGTGACCTCCGCGGCGACGAGGAGCCCGACGACGAGGAGCAGGGTTCCGGCGACGAACGAGCCCACGCCGAGGTAGAGCCGACGCGGGTCGACCTCGGAGCGTCCCCGTCCGCCGTACGCCTCCGAGAGACTGGTCATACGCCGCCTACGTCGTCCTCCCTGAAAACAGTATGTCAGACGTTCGCCCGCGGCGACGGACGGGGCGGCGATTGCGGGGGTGACGGCGCCGCCGGAGGCCCCCGACACCAGCGCGTCGCCCTCCGACACCGGCGCGTCGCCCTCCGACACCGGCGCGTCGCCTTCCTACACCAGCGCGTCGATGTCGACGTGCGCGTCGAGCAGCTCCGCCATCCGATCGACGGTGCGCGCGTCTCGGGTCCGGCCGCTGCGGACGATCCCCTCGGCCCGATCGATCGCGGTGACGGTGTCGGTGTTGAGCGCGAGGACGGGCTTGCCGGCGTCGGCGGCCTTCCCGAGCACCGCGCCCGAGGGCCGGTGTCCCCCCGTCAGGACGAGGCACGCGACGCCCGAGGCCTCGAGCGCGGCCGTCTGGACGTCCGCGCGGTCGCCGCCCGTGATGACGGCGGCGTCGCGGGCGCGCCGGAAGTACCGCAGCGCCTCGTCGCCGCCCATCGCGCCCACGAGGAACCGCTCGACGAAGCCGTCGGTCGGGGCGTCGGTGAGCAGCTCGGCGCCGAGCTCGTCGGCGAGCTCGCCGACGGTGACGCCCGCGAGCTCCTTCTCGTGCGGGATCGCGCCGAAGACGGTGATCCCTCTCGACTCGAGGAACGGGATCCCGTCCTGGTCGAGCGAGTCGAACGCGTCGTCGGAGACCTTGTTGAAGACGACGCCGGCGAGCCGGTCGCCGAAGGCGTCGGCGGCCGCGAGCACGTCGTCGAGGTCGTTCGGCGAGCCGTACCCCGCGACGAGCACCACCCGCGCGTCGAGCAGCTCCGCGATGTCGACGTCGGTGAGGTCGACGACGCCGCCGGTGGTCCAGCTGGCGGCGCCCTCGACGAACATGTGGTCGCGCTCGGCCGCGAGCTCATCGTACTCCTCGCGGACCCGGTCGCGGAGCGCGTCGGGGTCCTCGGTGCCGCGGATCGCGCCCTCGACGAACGTCGGCGAGTAGACGACGGGCTCCATCTGGTGCATCTCGGCGTCCAGGCCGAGCACGTCGCGGGCGAGCATCGGGTCCTGGTCGAGCGTCTTGCCGACGTTCGACTGGAGGCGGGTCCCCTTCGGCTTCATGTAGCCGACGCTGCGGTCGCGGTCGGCGGCGAGCCGCGCGAGCGCGACGGTGATCGCTGTCTTTCCGGCTCCTTCTCCGGTCGCGGTGACGAGTGTCGTGGTGGTGTCTGTCATGGGTCGAGTTCCTCCGGGTCAACGGTGAGTCTCACGTCGACGGCGGCGGCGTTCGCCCCGTCGGCGTCGGGCAGTGCGACGAGCGGGTTGATGTCGAGTTCGAGGATGGCCGGGAAGTCGGTGACCAGCTGCGAGAGCCGACCGATCGTCTCGATCACGGCGTCGACGTCGACCGGGTCCCGGCCGCGGGCGCCGCGCAGCAGCGGCGCCGACTGGATCTCCTCGGTCATCTCGCGGGCCTCCGGCTCCGAGACGGGCGCGACGCGGAAGGTGGTGTCCTCCATCACCTCCACGAAGATGCCGCCGAGCCCGAACATCAGCAGCGGGCCGAACTGCGGGTCGCGGTTCATGCCCACGATAGTCTCGACGCCGTCCTCCAGATCGACCATCTCCTGGACCTGCACGCCGAGCACGGTCGCGTCCGGCTGGTAGTTTCGCGCCCGGGTGATCAGGTCCTCGTAGGTGTCCGCCACGTCCGCGTCCGAGACGCCGACGGCGACGCCGCCGATGTCGGACTTGTGGAGGATGTCCGGCGAGACGATCTTCATCACGACGTCGCCGTCGACGCCGGCGGCGACCTCGGCGGCGCGCTCGGGGGTGTCGACGATCTCGCCGTCGGGCGTGGGGATCCCGTACGCGTCCAGCAGCTCCATCGCCTCGACGCCGAGGCGGTTGTCGTCGCGGTCGCGCACCGTCTCTAGGATCCCGCGGGCGCGCTCGCGGTCGACGTCGAAGGACATCGGGTCGTCGTACTCGCGCTCCCTGATGTCGCGGTACCGCGCGAGCGTCGCGAGGCTTTCGATCCCGCGCGCCGGGTCGAAGTAGCAGGGGATCCCCCGCGCCTGGAGCTGCTGTTTCGGCTCGCGCGTCCGGTCGCCGCCCATCAGACAGGCGGCCACGGGGGCGTCCATCTCCTCGCTGACCGCCTCGATGGCGTCCGCGAGGTCTGCGAAGTCGATCGTCGCCGTGGGGGCGGCCAGCACGAGGGCGGCCCCGACGTTGTCGTCGGCGACGGTGATTTCCAGGGCCTCGCGGAACCGCTCCACGTCGGCGTCGCCGATCACGTCGACCGGGTTGTGGATGTTCGCCTCGTCGGGCATCGACTCGGCGAGCGCATCGCTCGTCTCGGCGGTGAACGACGCCATGTCGAGGTCGGCGTCGCCGACGGCGTCGGTCGCCATCACGCCGGGGCCGCCGGCGTTGGTGACGATGGCGACGCTGTCGGTGTCCGGGAGCGGCTGGCTCCCGAGGATACCGGCGGAGTCGAACAGCTCGTCGACCGACTCCGCGCGGATGACCCCGGCCTGATCCAGGCCGGCCTCGTACGCCTTGTCGGAGCCGGCGAGCGTGCCGGTGTGCGAGGAGGCGGCCTGCGCGCCGGCGCTCGTCCGCCCTGACTTCACGGCGACGATCGGGGTGTCCTGCGTCGTCTCGCGGGCGGTCTCGATGAACTCGCGGCCGTCCTCGATCCCCTCGAGGTAGCCGATGATCACGTCGGTCTCCTCGTCCGACCCCCAGTGGTCGACGAAGTCCGTCTCGTCGAGTACGGCCTTGTTGCCGAGCGAGACCACGTCCTTGAAGCCGATCCCGTTGTCGTTGGCCCAGTCGAGGACCGCGGTGACGAACGCGCCCGACTGGCTCATAAACGAGAGCCCGCCGGGGAGCGCGTTCTCCGGGCCGAACGTCGCGTTCATGCCCGAGGGCGTCGACATGATCCCCAGGCTGTTGGGGCCGACGAGGTTGAGGTCGTACTCGTCGGCTATCTCCGCGAGACGCTGCTCCCTCGCGGCCCCGTCCTCCCCCGTCTCGCCGAACCCGGCGGTGATGACGACGACGTTCCGGACGCCCGCGGCGCCGCACGCCTCGATCGCGTCCAACACGATCGAGGGCGGGACGACGATCACGGCGACGTCGGCGTCGGCGTCGGCCACCTCGTCGACGCAGGGCGTCCCGAGCACCTCGTCGTAGTTCGGGTTGACGGGGACGGTGTCGCCGTCGAAATCGTCGAGGAGATTCGACGTGACGGCGCGGCCGACGGCCCCCTCGCGCGACGTCGCGCCGACGACGGCGACCCGATCCGGGTCGAACAGCTCGTTGAGCGTACCCATCAAGGTGAATCTACGCGAACCTGTGGCTTAAGATCCGTGGGAGCGTCTTCGGTAGCGGAGTCAATAACGAACGACCGTTCGGAATCGTCTGGGTCGGACGAGGACCGTCCGCGGATCGGCGCGGTTCGTCCCCGTCCTCAATCGCTTCCTGTCCCCGTCCTCAATCGCTTCCTGTCCCCGTCCTCAATCGCTCCCCGACCCGCTCCCCGCTCCCGAACCGACGTCCTCCAGACCGTCGACTTCTTTCCCGGCCGCGTGTCCCGCGACGTCGCTTCCGGCGTTCGCGCGTCCCACCGCCGTCTCGGGTCGCCCGGGCGGTCTCGCCGCGAGCGACTCCTCGCCCGCCTCCCGGCCGACGCTCGGGACGGTGAGCGTGACGACGTTGCCGTCCGCGTGCGTGTCGAACGAGAGGTCGCCGCCCGATCGGTTCGCGACCCAGTACACGAGCCAGAGCCCCATCCCGCCCGTGTGGCGCAGGTCGTCCATCTCCCACCGGTCGGTGATGACGTACCGCTCCTCCGGGGGGATGGGCGGGCAGTTGTCGCGGATCGAAATACCGACCGACTCCGTCGTCTCGGTCACGTCGACCCGAACCCGCGGCGTCGACTCCGCGTGTTCGATCGCGTTCTCGACGAGCTCGGCGATCGCGTAGTCGAGCTCCGGATGCGTGAACGCCCGCACGCCTCGCGGGTACGAGACGGAGAGGCTCGCGACGGGATCGCCGTCCGCGGTCGCGTCGGGGTCGCGGTCCCGGTCGGCGGCCCGCTCGAAGCCGTTCGGCTCGACGCCGGCCGCTCCGTCGGCGGTCGGTCCGCGGTAGCTGACGTCGATCTCGCCGCGGCCGTCGCAGTCGTCGACGACCATGTCGAGCGCCGCTTCGACGACGGGGGCGACCTCCACCGACTGCGGCGAGCCGCGCTGGCGAAGCAGGTCGATGACCCCGCGCTGCTTCTCGGCGGTCGTCAGCAGATCGGAGGCGACCCGCCGAACCGTCTCGGCGTCCTCCGCGAGCGCCGCTCCGAGCTCGGCCAGCTCCTCCGGGTCGGTCGGGGGGGTCCCCGCCCCCTCGCTCTCCCACGCCTCCGGGTCGAACGCGTCCGCGGCCGCCACGCGGTCGACGATCCGCTCCGCGGTGCCGTCGACGATGTTCATGTCGTTGCGGAGCGTGTGACGGAGCAGGTTGTCCATCACGGCGAGCTGTCGCTCGCGGCGGTACTCGTCGGTGACGTCCTGCGCGAACCCGGTGACAGCGACGACCTCCCCGCTCTCCACGACCGGCTCGCCGGGCACTCGAACCCACCGGGTGGTCCCGTCTTCCGTCCCGAGCCGGTAGTCGATCAGCGCCGACTCGCCCGCCGAGAGCCGCTCCATCGCTCGTTCGACGTACGGTCGGTCGTCGGGGTGGACCGCGTCGAGGAAGCTCTCCGGGTTCCGACGGAGCCGGTCGGGGGCGACGTGGAACACGCTCTCGACGGCGTCGTTGATGAACAACAGCTCGGACCAGTCCGCGGAGAACATCCAGAACACGTCCGGAGACACGGAGGCGATCGTCTCCAGGCGCCGCCGCGACTCCACCTCGCGGGTCGCGTCGCGGGAGGTCAACACGTAGCCGTCGACGCCCGTCTCCGCGGGGGTGTGAACCCGCGTCCGGAGCCACACCCACCCGCCGTCCGCGGTGGCGTACCGGTACTCGATCGGTTCGTCCGGGTCGACCTCGCCGGCGACGACCGCCGCGAACGTCTCCCTGAGCCGTCCCTCGTCTTCCGGGTGGACGAGATCGAACGCGTCCGTCCCGACGAGCGCCTCCGGGTCGAACCCGATCACGTCGGTGGCGGCCGCGTTCAGGTGCCGATAGATCCCGTCTTCGTCGAGGACCACGACCTTGTCCTGAGCGAGGTTTAGGAGGGTCTCGGGATCCGGACCGGCGTTCATACGGTACGGGTTCTCCGGGCGGCACATAAGGCTGATCGCCCGATTATCAGCCCGAAAAACCGGCGTTTCAGAGTCAGTCGGCAGAGATCCCGGTCGTCTCGGGGGGCGCGGTGAGCGAGTCGATGCTCCCGTCTTCGACGGTCAGCGTGACGCCGTCGTCACCGAGTTCGACCGCCGCGTCGGTGGCGCCGCGACTGTACTCGGCGGCGTGGTCTCCCTCCGGGTCGAAGCGGACTCCCTCGACCAGGAGCGGCGTCTCGCTCAGTCGCTCGACCTTCCGGTAGGCCGTCGAGAGCGCGATGTCGCACGCGTCGGCCAGCTCGCTCGTGGTCATCGGCGTGTCGGCGGCGCCGAGGATCGCCCGACAGTCGGGGTCCGCGAGGGCGTCGAACGTCGCGTCGAGCGTCTCGTCTCCCTCGGTCGCCGTCGTCGGTCCAGTCGCGTACGAGGCCTGTCGCTTCATGGATGTAGGTACCCGCTCCACCCACCCCAACACCGCCCCTGTATATGAGGGGTATTTTATAAGTGAGCGCCGGAATCGGTCGCCTCCGACCCGTTCGCGGCGGGGTGCCTGCCCGCGCGGAGCGAGGCGCCCGATCGCGTCGCGGCGCGAAGCGAGGCCGGGACGCGGGACCACCGGGGTGCGGGACCGCAGACGGGCCCACGGCGTCAACGTTTTGCCCGGGGGCGGTCACGGACGGATGCAGATGGGATCCGGCATCAGAGCGGAGGTTTCGCTCCCGACGGGGACGCCGTCGCCGTTCGACGGCGTCGCCGACGGTTCGAGCCCGATCTACAGCGTCGCGCGGAGCACGCCGGACGGGGCCGGGGGGTCGGCCGTCTTCGAGTTCATCGCCGACGCCGACCTGTCGGTGCCCGAGGGGGTCGACGTCGTCTTCGACTACGGCGCCAAGGCCGCGTACCGGTTCGAGGCCGACTCCTCGGCCGACTCGCCGTTCGCGGTGCTCGACCGGCACGGGCTGCCGGTTTCGGAGACGACGATCCGAGACGGGCGCCTCCTCGTCACGTTCCACGCGACCGATCTCCCGACGCTCCGATCGGTGCTCGACGCGTTCCGGGAGTCGACCCCGGACATGGAGGTGTTGCGGCTCCTCCAGTCGTCGTCGACGCCGGAGGAGTCGGACCTGGTCACCGTTGACCGGAGCGACCTCACCGAGCGTCAGCGCGAGGTGCTCACGGCCGCCTACGACGCCGGCTACTTCGATCACCCCAAGGGGGCGAACGCCGGCGAGGTCGCCGAATCGCTCGGCATCGACCGCTCGACGTTCAGCGAGCATATCGCGGCCGCACAGCGGAAGCTGCTTTCGTCGCTACTGGACTGAGCGGCCGCGTGCGACCGAGAGCCGCCGTTGATCGGATTCCGAAACTTCAGGAATCCAAACCATCCTTCATGAGTGTCTGTGTCGTACTCGTATCCATGACGAGTCCAGGGACTCACACGTTCGTCTGCCCGGAGTGCCGTCGGTCGATCGAGGTGGACGACGCTATGCGGGCGACGCTGCTCGACGTCGGCTGCGTCGTCTGCGGCGAACCCGTCACCGAGAGCGACATCAGCGACCCCCAGACCGCGTAACGCCGCCCCGTCGTTTGCCTCGGCTCTCCCCGCCGTTACCCCGAGATACGTCGACCGCATCGCCCTCGCCCGCCGAGCGCGCAGACCTCCGCCCGTCGAGCGCGCGGACCTCCACCCGCCTCGCCGGCTCCGCGGTCCGATCCGTCTCGTGTCCTTTATCCGGGCGTACGCCGACTCGTTGCGTATGGCGACGAACAGCGAGGTCGAGATGACCGACGCGGAGGTCGACGCGTTCCTCTCGCACCACGAGACCGGCGTGCTCTCGCTTGCGCGCGACGAGACGCCGTACGCTATCCCGATCTCCTATGGATTCGACGAGGAGTCCCGCGACGCCTTCCTCCGGCTGGTGTCGACGCCCGACAGCGAGAAGCGTGAGTTCCTCGCCTCGAACCCGAAGGCGCGGATCGTGGTGTACGAGGAGGACGGCGACGAGTACGGCAGTGTCGTCGGCGTCGGCACGCTCCGCAGGGTCGACCTCGACGAGCTCACGCCCGAGACGATCGCGCAGTACGGGGAGACCCGCCGCCCCCTCTTCGAGATCTGGGCCGACGGGAAGCCCGACCTCGACATCGACCTCTATCGGTTCGTCCCCGACCGACTCACCGGGCGGACGATCGTCGTCGAGCGCGACGACGAGTGAGGCGGCCGCTGACGCGCTGATTTTCGATCGTCACCCGGCGAGCGACCCGTCCGGGCGAGACCCTATCTGTCGTCGGTATCGTCGGAGAAGTCGCCCTCGCTGGCGCCGGTCGTACAGACCGGACAGCCCGTGGCGAGGATCGTCTCCCGCATCTCCTCGTTGACCTCGATGGTCTGCGCGCAGTCCGAACAGGTGAATTGAACGGTCGTCAACACTGGACCTCTCTCGTCTCTCCGAGACGGCACCGTGCGATATAAATGACCGGCTTCGGGGACGGCGGGTCCCCCGTCGGGTACCTTCCCGCCTCGGTTCGATGCCGTTCCCGCCTCAGTCCGTCCGCGGGACCGCGTACGCGCCGACCGCGAGGAACGCGACCGCGAGCGCCGAGAGGACGGCGAGGTCGCCGACCCACGCGCCTGGCTCGTGAACGATCGCCCGCGTCCCGCGCGCGAAGTACGTCAGCGGCGAGGCGGCGACGGCCGGCCGGAACCACGCCGGCAGCAGGTCGGGCGAGACGAACGTCTCGGAGAGGAAGAGCAGGGGGAGCGCGACCGTGTTGCTCGCGGCGATCACGCCGTCCTGCGAGTCCGTGAGCGCGCCGAGCACGGCGCCGAGCCCGCAGAACAGCGCGACGCCGACGGCGACGAAGACGGGGAGGACGGCGAGCGCGGGCGAGACGACCGGCTCGGCGTCGGTCACCGCGAGGACGAGCCCGAAGATCAGCAGGCTCGCCGCGCCGATGATCGCGACGTTGACCAGTGTGTGCGCGAGCAGCCACTCCGCGCGGGAGAGGGGCGTCGTCGCCAGCTTCTCGAACCGGCCGCCGTCGCGGTGGCGGGCGATCTCCGAGCCGACCCGCGAGAGGGGAGTGAAGAGGACGACGACCGCGAGGTAGCCGGGGATGTAGTACCCCGCCGGCTCCGCGAACAGCCCCCCGCCGGTCGGCTGGGTGCGGACCAAGGCGCCGAAGATCACCACGAGGATCACCGGGAAGAAGAACGTGAAGAACACCGCCGTTCGCCGCCGGAGGAACGACCGCGCCGCCGCGGTCGCCTCGGTGCCGATCCGGCCGACGCGGGTCATCGGCCGCCTCCGTCCGGTGCGTCGCCGCCGTCGGGCGCGGCCGGCGTCTCCTCGCTCGGGATCGCCCGCCCCTCCCGCGGCGAGTACTCCTCGCCGGTGAGACGCAGGTAGACGTCCTCGAGCGAGGGCTCGGACCACGCGAGCGACTCGAAGGCGACCCCGGCGGCGTCGAGGGCGTCGACCGCGTCGCCGATCGTCTCGGGCCGAACGCCTCGGACCCGCAGCCCCTCGCGGGTCGACTCGACGTCGGCGTCGCCAGCGAGGCTCGCCGCGACGCGCTCGTCGACGCGCTCGACGAGCCCGTCGCTCGCGGGGCCGTCGAGGGTCACGTCCAACCGGGGGGCGCCGCCGTGTTCGGCGATCAGCTCGTCGGGCGGCCCGACCGCGACGACGGCGCCGTCGCGGAGGAGGGCGACGCGGTCGGCGAGGCGCTCGACCTCGTCCATCGCGTGGCTGGTGAGGAAGACGGTCGTCCCGCCGTCGGCGAGCCGCTCGATCAGGCGGTGGATCGACCGCCGGCCGGCCGGGTCGATCCCGGTCGTCGGCTCGTCGAGGAAGAGGAGGTCGGGGTCGTTGACGATGGCGGTCGCGACGCAGGTCCGGCGCTGTTGGCCGCCCGAGAGCGTCTCGTACCACGCGTCCGCGTCGTCGGCCATCCCCACGTCCCGGAGGACCGACTCGACGCCGCGGGCGTCGTCGTAGAGGCCGCCGTAGTACTCGACCAACTCGGTCGCGGTGAGGCGCTCCGGCGGGTCGAACGACTGCGGGAGCAGGCCCACGCGCTGCGGGTCGACCTCGCGGGGCGGGACGCCGAACACGCGCAGGTCGCCCTCGGCGTCGGTCGTCCCCGTCAGCGCCCGGACGAGAGTCGTCTTCCCCGCGCCGTTGGGGCCGATGAGCCCGAACACCTCGCCGGCCTCGACGCGGAGGTCGACCCCGTCGAGCGCGACGACGTCGCCGTACGACCGCCGGACGCCCTCGCCGACGAGGGCCGGGTCGCGGGCGCCGTCGTCCCCCGTCGAATCGGCCTCGTCGACCGCGGACGCCGACGCGGCCGCTGTCTCGTTCATGCGATCGCTCGGTCGGCCGCGCGCGTAAGGGTTGCTCTTCGCGGCGGGAGGCGACGGGCCGGCGCGGCGGCGGGAACCGCCCACCGGTGCCGGGTTCGAGGGCACGGTCCGTTACGCCTAAGCGACCCGACGCCGACCCACGGACATGGACTACCACGAGGCGGCGGCGTTCCTCTTCGACCTCCGCCGCTTCTCGGTCAAGCCCGGGACCGAGCGCGTCGCG